>JBFHGF010000202.1:0-6049 GCA_041583335.1 Bacteriovoracaceae bacterium | reverse complement strand
TCATTGATATTTGTGCTATAAATGAAGAGATGAATGCGAGTAAATTCTCTGCCCTTGCTGAACCCCTTATTGCCCAACTTCATCAGGAAAAGAAAGTCCCCATTCTAGTGGGAGGAAGTGCCTTCTACATCAGGGCCCTCATCAAGGGTATGTATGAAACAACCTCTATTTCGGAGGATACGAGAGAGAGAGTCGCTCAAATTCTTGAAGAAAAAGGATTTAGTTTCATCAGAGAAGAGTTAAAAAACTTTGATGAAGCCTCTTACCTCTCTTTACACGAAAATGACGAGTACCGTAATATCAGGGCCTATGAGTTCTATCTTCAGACTAAACGGCCTATCTCAGAAGAGAAGAATAAAATTGATGACCCCTATGATTTTGAGCAAACTCAACATCCTGAATGGGATGTCTTTCACATCTATCTCGAGGTCCCCAAGGAAGAGCATTGGACCATTATTGAAAAGCGTACCCAAGAGATGATAGAACAGGGTCTTATTGCTGAAGTCGAAGAAATTCTTAAACGAGAAGGCATTACAGGCGCAGAGAAGTCTCTCCAGTCTATAGGCTATAAAGAATCAGTTGAGTATATCCGTAGGTCTTCTCCAGAACTAGAAACGCAAGATGATCTCTGTGAGAGGATTTTTATTTCGACTCGCCAGTTGGCGAAGTCTCAAAAGACATTCTTCAAAAAAATTAAACCAAAACATACTTATCACCCCCTATGTGATAAAAGTAAGATTGTGAACGAGGGGTTAGATTTTCTCTCTCCTTATTATAATTTAAAATTAAGTTAAGCTATTATCATGAGTGAAAGAAGACGATTAAAAATCATTATTATTTCTGATGGAACCGGAGAAACTGCCACTGCTATCTCACGTGCGGTAATGACTCAGTTCTCCGACAAAGATGTTTATTTTACTCGCTACAAGAATGTTCGATCAAAAGAGCAAATTGATGCCATCTTTTCAGAAGCGGCCGTTCACCATGATCTGGTCATATATACGATAGTTTCTTCTGAGCTGAGAGAATATATTGCTGATGTATCCCGTATAAAACATGTACGAACTCTTGATGTCCTCGGACCGGCCCTCACAACCTTTGCCAATTATTTTGAGCAAGAGCCCAAGAGCATGCCAGGACTCCTCTATCAAGTTAACGATGACTATTTTAAAAGAGTTGAGGCCATGGAGTTCACCCTTAACCATGACGATGGAAGGAATTTAAACTCGCTTCATCTGGCCGATGTGGTTCTTGTGGGTATTTCAAGAACCTCAAAGACCCCTCTAAGCCTTTACTTGAGCCTCAATGGACTTAAGGTTACAAATGTCCCTCTCATCTTGGGAACCCCTCTTCCCGAATCCCTCTTCAAGATTGATCAAAGAAAGATTTTTGCCCTAACAATTGATGCCGAGGCCCTCAAACAAATTCGACAAAATAGACTTTCTCGCCTTGGAGCAGAGAGTATCACTGGTGACTATGCTGATGAGGCGAAGGTTTTAGAAGAGCTCGAATGGGCCAATCAAATCTTCAAAGAGAATAAGCGCTGGCCAGTATTTAATGTTACCGATAAAGCACTTGAAGAGACAGCCGCAGAAATTATGAGGCTCATCAACATGAGAAAAAATAATATTTTTAAGCAGAGGGCTTCTTCTCAGGAGGAAGGACAAGAGTAATTAAAGTCCGCAAAGATCAATTCTTTGCTCTTCATGTTCAAACTTGATATCAATCTTACGCTCTAAACTAGATCCATTCTTTTTAAAATATAGAGTGTAGCGAACCTTACCACTTTCATCCGCAGGAGTTCTTCCATCTCCACTAAGAGGAAAAGCAATCCCTATTTGAGATGTCATCGGAAGTTTCTCAACACGGGGCTCTCCATAGAGGTTAAAGCTCAGAGATCCATACATCTGACATCCACGAGAGAGATAAGCGTATCCGAAGGCCTCATTCTCCATACTCGGAATATCGATAGTTGTGATGCTCTTATGATCGGCTAAACTCATTTTTTTAACATAAGGCTTATAACCGGCCCTCTCTACTCTCAGCCAAAACTCCTTCTTATGAGGAGCATCGATTTTCTTTAAGTAGTTAGGCTTTACTTCATTGCCATTGATAAAGACACGATGATACTGGGCATTGAAGTTAGAAATTCTCAGACCACTACTCAATTCTTTTGCTACACCAGTAACTTCTTCATTGGCCTTTTTAAAAGTATCTTCTTCTTCAATTTTATTCTTACCTTCTTCAGAAGCAGGTGTTCTATTTCCAATAATATTTTTGATTAAAGGAAGGTCATTGCGCCCAAACCATGCTACTCCCCCAATCACACAAACCATAATCGCAATTTTGATAAATTGATTTTTCTTTTGAGATTGAACTTCATGCAAGGAAGTTGATGAGGCCGCACGCGTTGAAGACCTTTTACGAGTTCCCTTGGTTTGCTTTGTTCTCGTATTTCCATTATCTGAAATTTCAGTGAAGCCCGAAGGTCTTTTCTTAGGAGTAGGACTTGATACTCTTAAATCTCCAACATCGACTTGTTGAATATCATTACCAGCACTTCTGCCAAGCTTCGCTCCATCTTCGGACTTAACTTTAGTTCGTGTGCGTGCAGCAGTTTTAATGCTCGTTTTTGTAGATTCATCCTCGAAACCAAAGTCAAGCACTTGTTCATTCGAACGTCGAGCTGAAACATCGGAACTATCATCACTGGATTCAGAAGGAGCAGAGGAACCAAGTCCCCCCTCTTGTTCTCTCTTCCAGTCGTTAACATAAGGCATGATATCGATTTTTCCGAATTCAAAGAGCTTTTCTCTGTCTTTACGAATTTCTTCTTTAAAAAGCTCTTTAGCAAAGTAAGAGAGGTCACTTGAATTGAAATCTGGATAATTGGCATAGAGGAACTTAATCAGTGCTCTATTGAATTGATCCATATTTTCAAAACGCTTACTACGATCCTTTCTCAAGGCCTTCATCACAATATCATCAAGTTCTTTGGGAACATTGGGATTAATCTTTGATGGTGGGGGTACTTTACATTCTTGAATTTTCTTCAAGACGGCCAAGTCATTGGCCGCTTTAAAAAGCTTACGACTACACAACATTTCCCATAAAGTGATTCCCACAGCAAACATATCATAGCGAGGGTCGAGTTGATGACCTTCTAAGTACTCAGGTGCTAAATAAGAGAGTTTCCCTTTAATCGTTCCTGCTTGAGTCGCCTCTGAATTAGTATTGGCCTTAGCGATACCAAAATCGATAATTTTAACCGATCCATCGTAGGTCAACATAATATTATGAGGAGAGATATCTCGGTGAACAATGTGGGCAGCTTTTCCCGTTAGCTTGTCTGTAAAGGTATGAGCATAGTGAAGCCCCTGACAAACTTGAGAAATTATATAAACACTGATTTCAACAGGAAAAACAAATTTCTTCTGTCTTAAACGATCAAGGTATTCTTTAAGATTTCGTCCATCACAATACTCCATGGCCACATAGAGCTGATCTTTATGAAGACCGTAGTCGTAAGTTTGAACGATATTAGGATGAAGTAATCCAAAGGTTACTTTAATTTCATCCATAAACATTTGCTTAAAAGAGTCATCAGATGAATACTGCGGTTGGATCATCTTAATGGCCACAACTTTATCTGCCTGCTCTCCAAGAAAACGCGCACGACAAATCTTTGCCATCCCACCATCAACAAGGTGATCAAGAATCAAATATCTACCAAATCGGTCTTTTTTCTCAGCCATTACAATTAAACTCCTAGCCTTTTTATCGGTATTTTGGAGTAAAATATTGAGAAAAAATTAGATTTTAATTTAGATAAATTAAATGGTCTAACTATGAGTAATTACTATTTAATCTAAATGAACTTGGTCGAAGCCGGGAAATCCAATGACGATTTTTCGCGTCTGCATCCCCTTACGACAGTAGGCATGCGCACTATAAACTCCCATCTGATAACGGGCAAAGTCGGGGTGCATTCTTAAGTTTCTCTCAAATGTATTCAGTGTGATTGGAGAATAGCCAAACTTCTGCATCTCATCTCTAAACATCGTTTTGGAGATATCACGGGCCCTAAAGGCATAGGTAGAGGTCACAATAATATCCACACACTCCTTCAAAGAGTCTTTCTCTGATTGGGAAAACCAATTATAAAAAGGAGAGCTGTCATCAATGCGGGTATAGAAAACATCAAAGTACATAGTGAGTTCTTTGAACCAAGAAGCCCTTTTGAAAACTAAGTTTTCTTCCCACCTCTTCTCTCCATTTACTCCTCCCTCTAAGGTCAAATCACCTTTCATAGATGCATTCTTGGTCATAGTTGAACAAGAAACGAGAACAAGAAGAAGCAAACTTAAATATTTAGTCATGGGAAAACCTTTATCACCTTAAACTTTACTCTAATATTTTACTTCTTATCTAACCAATTAGAAACATCTTCTATTAAATTTGGAGTCACCTGCGAGTGAAGAAGGTCTTGATCACTAACTTCGTAGTACTGAATAGTAGAGTCGTTAATCGCTCGAGAAAAAAGCTCGGTTATTTTATAGTCATAAATTCTATTTCTTCTACTGATACCAATAAAAATAGGAATATCGAGATAGTAGGCACTGGTTCGCAGCTCACTAGAGTTATTCTTAAACTCCCAGAATGTATTCCATGAGAATCGATGATTTACTAGGGGGTCACGATCAAATTCTTGGGCCAAGATTGGGTCACTCGTGACCTCCCTTCCCTCTAGATAGTAAGGAACTTTCACCTTGCTTAACATAGAACCTTTACTAAAAATAAGGTCTCTAAATTGAGGTAGCGTTCCTCGCCATTTAAATGAAGGATTGAGCAGGATGAGTCCATCGACACTAACCTCTAGTTTGCCAAAGAAGTTCGAAAAGATCTTGAGGGCAACTAGCCCTCCAAATCCAGAAGAGAGGATGTAAACAGGCCTATCCCTTATTTCTTCTTTATAAAAGTTAAGAAGATTTAAAGCATCAAGGCAGAGTTGATCAATAGAATCAATATGCCCTCGATTGCCACTACTCTTTCCGTGCCCACGATAATCGAACATCAAAAATTGAACGGGATATTTAAATGATTTTTCTAAGGCATGAAAGAAGTCATTATGTCTGCCAATATGATCCCCTAGATCATGCAAGTAAAGAACCGTGGCCTTTGCCTTTGCATGGGGACGATATTCTCGACCATAAAAAAAACTATCCTTTGAATATTTTCCTTCAAAGGCCAAGAGGTCAAACCTCTCAAATTTCTCTATCGTTTCACTACGAAGATCAAGACTGGCCATGGATATAGCTATCAATGGCCGACTTGGCATTATCGCTTAAGTCATCAAATCGTAGTGAAAAACCAGAGTCACCTTCTAGCTTCCTAACGACAACACCGGAAGCGGTAAAACAGTGCTCAGAATTATCGGGATGAACATTCATCGATACCTTCTCTCCGACTTGGGCAGGAAAACCTGCAACTAAAATCTGTAATCCACCAACAGAGATATCACGACAAATCCCTTCATAAACAGAGGAGTTATCATGAAAGAACATTCGAGCAATAAAAGGTTTTCTTACCGCTCTTCTTCTCTCTTCAGGGTTAATCTCTGGAGGAACTTCCCCCGTAATTCTATTATAGAGTTCAAAGTCTCCAAGAAAAATCCAGTTTTCCATACCTGGTGTAAAAATATAAGTTTTTTCGTTAATTCTTTTTTGTTCGTAGGCCTTCTTTAACTGGGCAAGACTAAAAGGGCCATACTCAGCTTCTTCGCCTCCACGATCAACACCCACCTTAATCGAGAATCTTTTTTCTTCGTCGCCAACTTGGGATAGGTCAAGCTCTTCAATTTTCTCAGGCATAACCTCTTCTTCATCTTCAGATCCCTCTGCCATCATAGGGATTTCTTCAACTTCTTCTTCCTGACTTGCAACAGAAGCCCCACTATAAAGATCTTCGAGCTCTTGCACAGTATTAAGAACTTTCCAATTATCAAAGCCTTTCTTCCAAACATCTGACTCAGTATTTATTACTCCATCCG
>JBFHGF010000201.1:0-6052 GCA_041583335.1 Bacteriovoracaceae bacterium | reverse complement strand
GCTTGATCAAAAGGTTTCTTTTGAGTATTAAAAGCGAGGTAGCCCACATTGAGACCGGCCATCTCTAGAAGTTTAAGTTTTTTATCTTGAGCAATAGATTTTAAATCATAGGGAAGGGGCTCGATAATGAGGTCGCACTCATGGGCCTTAAGTTTCTGATAGCGTACAGAGGCATCTGCGGTGATGGAGAAAATAAGATTTTCCACATGGGGTTTTTCTCCCCAATAGTTTTCAAATCGCTTAAAGCGAATGACTGTATCTTTAATATATTTATGAAAGCGATAGGGGCCAGTGCCAATAGGTTTGAGGTCGATTTGTTCAGCATTTTTCTTCTTAAGCAGGGACTCGGCATATTCTTTTGAGATAATACTCATAAAGCTCATAGAAAGATTGGCCAGGAATGGAGCTTCTGGTTTTGTAAGATGGATCTCCACTTGGTAGTCATTAATTTTCACCACTTTTTCAATGAGGTTGGCCATATCCATCCCTGCGAAGTATTCATAATTTCCACCACCAACGAGGTGGAAGGGATGGCGGGGATCTTTCATGCGATTGAAACTAAAGAGCACGTCATCAGCATTGAAGTCTCGGGTAGGGGTAAAGTAGGGAGTATGGTGAAACTTCACTCCTTTTCGTAGGGTGAAGGAGTAAGTCTTTTGATCTTTTGAAATATTCCAGGAGGTGGCCAAGGCCGCAATGATCTCGGTCGAGCCATATTTAAAAGTGGTTAACTTTTCGTAAATAGTATGAGCAGCGGCATTATTTGAAGTTCCATCGGTTGTCACCTGCGGATTGAAGGCCGCAGGGCTTGCCTCTGAACAGTAAATGAAATGTTCTACAGCCATTGAGTTCAAAGGCAGCAAACCCAAAAGGGTTGCAACGGTTATTATAAAGATAAGGTGGCGGCCAGTTTTTTGGAATTTCATGATTCCAAAAATAATAGAATTTTCTCTAACTTATGACAAACTTAAAGGTAAACAGGAAGCTTCTTGGTGAGGGCAATTCCTTGGGGAGATAGTTTGCATTGGTAGGCGAGGATTTCAACTCCAGCACTTTGGGCCTTGCGAAGCAATTCGCCGTAAGTGGGATCAATATGGTCGGCCGGGGCAAAGGATTCCACATCTTCGCGATTGACCACAAAGAGCATGGCCGAGCGGATACCCTCATTTACAAGACCCGTTAATTCCTCGAGGTGCTTTTGACCACGAGTGGAGACGGCATCGGGGAAGATCGCCTGTGCGTTTTCCCCTAAGAGGGTGACATTCTTCACTTCCACATAGCAGGGATCAGCTCCTTCATTGGAAAGTAGGATATCAATGCGACTTTTGCCAATCTTGGCCTCTGGTTTAATTGTTGAATATCCTTGAAGCTCTTTCACCGTTCCATTTTCAATACCCTCAATGGCGATCTTGTTGGGCAAGGAGGTATTAATGCCAATCCAAGTTGAGCCATTATGGGTGAGTTCTAGAGAATACTTTAGTTTTCGCTTGGGGTTGTCATGGAAGGACAGCAGAACATTCCAACCTGGTTCCCAACAGGTTTTCATACTTCCGGTGTTGGCGGTGTGGGCCGTAATCACTTCGCCACTTTCAAGTTCTACATCGGCCAAAAAACGTTTGTAGCGCTTAAGAATCTTACCTTTAACCAAAGGAGCTTCGAAGTTCATACGTAGTTTCCTATCTGTTGTTGTGGGGGGATCGGTAATATGCCATAGGGGAAATTATTCGTCATGACACTATTCATATAGGAAAGTTCAGAAAGATAGGGGAGAATCTTGGAGAAACCAAAGGGAGATAAGTCATGGATCAGAATTTTAAACTCAAGTTTGCTAAAATTTTACTCAGCATTGGTGCAGTAGAGGTAAGACCGAACCGTCCCTTTACCTATGCGTCAGGTTTAAAAGGTCCAATCTACTGTGATAATCGTAAAATTTTGGCGTTTCCCAATGAGAGGAGACTCATTAGAAATGGGCTAAAAGATCTTCTGCACCAGTCGGGTTGGCATTACGATCAACTAGCAGGACTTGCAACGGCAGGGATTCCCCATGCTGCGCTCTTGGCCGACCTATTGGAAAAACCGATGGTCTATATTCGCTCTAAGGCCAAAGGCCATGGACGTGGTAATCAAATTGAAGGAATGTATCGCCCAGGTGAGAAGCTGGTATTGGTGGAGGACCTTATAAACCAAGGTTCGAGTTTGGAGCAGGCCCTTGTTGGAGTAGAAAATGCTCAGCTTCATGCGGCGGGTTGTCTCTCTATTGTCACTTACCAGATGCCAAAGGCCGATGCAGTGGCAAAGAAGTGGGGGATGGAGAGTCTTTCTTTGACTGATTTTGACTCTCTTTGCTTGGCCGCTCAGGAGATGGGGACTATTTCTCAAGAAGATATTGAACTTTTGAAAAATTGGCGCAATGATCCAAAAGCTTGGTCACTTCCAGCATAGCTAAGTCTAATAAATTTTAAGACTGATGTTCAAAAATTAACGCTCCTACCTTTGTATTCCTTTGATATTTGGCATATATTTAGCCTGTATTAATTCTTATGATGCGTCGTGTTTTCCGTCTCTTCGATTTTTTAGACCCGAAAAGAAAATTAAAAATTCAAAGAGGACTAAGAGGATAATTTAACACGGCCTTAGCCTTTTGGAGGAAATATGACAGATGTTGCCAAGTTGGATTTAGGAGATCAAACCATTGAGCTTCCTATTATTACAGGCAGTGAAGGTGAGAAAGGGATCGATATCACGGCCCTTCGTGGAACAACAGGACATATCACAATTGATAATGGATATATGAACACTGGTTCATGTAAGTCCGGAATTACTTTCCTAAATGGTGAGAAAGGTATTCTTCGTTACAGAGGGTATCCTATTGAACAACTTGCAGAGAACTCCTCATTCCTAGAAGTATCCTACCTTCTTAAGTTTGGTGAGCTTCCCGCTAAGAAAGATCTCGATTTCTTTGAAGAGAAAATCACTTCTTTCGCAACTCTTCCTGAAGGCATTACCAATATGCTTGATCAGTTTCCAAAAGATGCGCACCCCATGGCCGTGATGAGTGCCGCGACTGCTGCTCTTGCTGGATTCTACCCAGAGTTCTTAAAAACACCATTAACAGATGTTCAAAGAGATAGAGCATTTGCTCAACTTCTTGCGCAACTTAAAATTATTGCTGCTTACTTCTATAGAAGATCTCAAGGTAAAGAGCCACGTCGCTCTCACCCAAGTCTTGGATATACAAAAGACTTCCTTAATATGATGTTCTATGAAGAAGGTAAGGAAGTTGATGATGAAGTAGCGAAAGCTCTCGATATTCTTTTCATCCTTCACGCTGATCACGAGCAAAACTGTTCTGCTTCAAGTGTGAGAATGGTTGGTTCTTCTGGGGCTAACGTATTTGCTACAATTTCTGCTGGTATTGATGCTCTTTGGGGACCTCTCCATGGTGGAGCTAACCAATCCGTTCTTGAAATGCTTGAAGAGATTCAAGCGGCAGGTGGGGATTACAAGCAATTCCTAGAAAAAGCGAAAGACAAGAATGATTCTTTCCGTCTTATGGGATTTGGTCACCGTGTTTACAAAAACTTTGATCCACGTGCCACTATCATTAAGAAACAATGTGATATCATTCTTGATAAACTTAATATCCAAGATCCACTTCTCGACATCGCTCGTGGACTTGAAAAAGAAGCTCGTGCAGATGACTACTTTGTTTCAAGAAACCTCTATCCAAACGTAGATTTCTACTCTGGTATTATCTACAAGGCGCTAGGTATCCCAACTGAAATGTTCACTGTAATGTTTGTTCTTGGACGTCTTCCTGGTTGGCTAGCTCAGTGGAAAGAAATGAGAGAAGATACTTCTTCTAAGATTTGTCGTCCTCGTCAAATCTACACAGGTGCTACAGAAAGAAATTACGTAGCAGTAGAAAAAAGATAATCTTTTCAATAAATTGATTATAATAAGAAGGCCCCTGCTATTGGGGCCTTTTTTATTTTAGGAAATGAAACTATGACCATTGCTCTGTCGGAAATTAAACCTCTCTTTCTCTCTCCCAAGCTTGAAGATCGTAAGCTGGCCTCACTCCTTGAGAAAATTAAGGTGATGTACACTATTGATCGCAAGGGGTTGCCTAGTAAGCGCTGGAACCGAGACGAAGTTTCGGCTTATACCGCATTTTACCTCACTACAAATGCTGCCAAATTTGAGTGGGCGATGGATCAGCTTAGTGAAGAAGTAAAAAAAGAGCTCTCCCAATGTGATGTTATCGATTTTGGGACAGGTCCTGGGACCTATTTGGTGGCCTATAATCGCTATTTTGAAAATTCTGTCGGAACGATGGTGGGCATAGATAAAGAAGAGTTGATGTTGGAGCAGGCCCAGAATTTAATGGAAGGCCTCTTTCCTAAGGTCAATGTTGAATTTTTTGATTATATACCCAAAGGAGAATCGAGTCGTAAGAAGCTTCTTATTTTTGGAAACTCTTGTAATGAATTATCTGTTAGCGAGATCAAAGCCGTTATCGATAAAGTAAATGCAGATTATATCCTCTTTATCGAACCAGGTACTCCCTTAGTCTATGATCAGATCATGGAATTACGGACGAGCTTTAAAAAGAAAAAATTCTTTAGTTTCTATCCTTGTCCCTCCTTAGAGCTGGATTGCCCCGTTCAAAAACGTGTTGAGCAAGGAAAAGAGGATTGGTGCCATCAAGTTTGGAGAGGAACCCATGACCATGATGTTGAGCGCCTTGGTCAATTGGCAAAAATTGATCGCAAGGTCATGCCCATGATTGTTCATCTCTATGGTAGGGTAGCGATTAGTGAAGTAAAGACCCAAGCACGTTTTATTCGTTATCTAAATGAAAGTAAATACGCTTTTATGTGGGAAGTGTGTTTGCTAGAAGCGAATGAACTTCGCATTTGTCAGTTTGAAATTATGAAAAAGACCCTGTCTAAATCAGATCAAAAGGTCTTTAAGAAATTAAGTGTTGGGCAGAATTTTCAATACGAAGTGATTAAGAAATTAAATGACGAACACTATCGCGTCAGTGTTACCATCGAAGCTCAATAACATTGAGGTGAACAACTCCCCCTAATGCTGTGGCCATAGCATCGCGAGGGTCCACCGTGTGGGACTCGGGGTAGAAGCTGTCGTAGATCTCTTTGCCAATTCCAGCAAGAGTAGCGGCAGCAATGGCACAAGCGGCGCGAGCAATTTTCTTATTTTCAATTTGAAAGAGAGGGATCTCTCCTTGTTCACAAGCAAAGCCCGCAACGCTTCCAATATAGAATCCCGCCTCAAGGTGTCCTATATTTTGAGGCGTTTCAATCCGGCTTCTGAGCAGTTCTGCCATATAGGCCGCTTCCACATAGCTCTTAATATGCTCCGTACCTTCAAGAACAGTGTCTTCATAAGTACAATCGCATTGGTCATCTCTTCTGTTATTGAAGGCCTCATTCAAATAGTCTTCATTTTCAATATCAACTTTTACAAACTTTCCTTCACTGACATCTCCAAGACCAAAATCAAAGCTATAGCGCGATAGGTTTTTAAAGTTGTCAAAGTCACCATCTTTAATCATTTGCTCGAGGCCTTTGACTGCTGGAAGCTGATTCTCTGTAGCGAATAAATGACCAGAGGAAAGGAAGCAAAGTGTAGCGATAAAAAGTGTAAATTTAGTCATCAAAATTCTCCATAGAAATGAATAAGTTTTATAGAGCAAAGGCAATGCCAAAGAGGATTTCCTAATGTGCTGAAACTTGGTTTAAATTGGGGGATTTTGTAAACATAGCGACTGTAATGTTCATTATTTATCCGATTTATCCTTCAAAAAAATGGCCAAAAAAACGAATTAAATTATGACGAAATATTAATTATTTGATAGACAAGTGCCTGGCAAAGTTAGACAAAATTCAATTGGAGGGTCTGTGATAGGAACCCTGAGGAATATCCTTCTTCTTATCTCCTTATTCTTTTCTTTTACTGAAAATATTTGGGCAAATTTACATAGTGACAATATCGAATTCATTACTTATTTGCGCTCAGGCATTGG
>JBFHGF010000200.1:0-6061 GCA_041583335.1 Bacteriovoracaceae bacterium | reverse complement strand
TCTCGTTCCTGGAATAGCAGTAGGTCATGCTATAGGGCGGCTGGGTTGTTTCTTGGCCGGATGTTGTTATGGCAGTGAGACAAACTCTGTATTGGCCGTTCACATGAATGGACACGATCGCTACCCTGTTCAAATCTTGGAAGCGCTAGGACTTGGTATTATTTTTTTCATTTCTAGAAAGTTATTGAAGGAAGAAAGTGGAAAACAGCGATCGATCTACCTTTATCTTTTTGGATATTCAATATTGCGCTTCTTTAATGAATTCTTACGTGGTGATGAAATCCGTGGTCTTTACTTTGGACTTGCGACTTCGCAATGGATCAGTCTGGCCATCTTTATAGTGGCCACAGCTATCGTTATTATAGGGAAAATAAAGAAAAGTTAGGCTTCTTCTGAAGTTGAATCTTCCGGAGCTTCAGCTTCTGGAGCATCTAGAGAGAGTTCTTCTCTCTCCAAAATATCAGTAAGAGCACCTTGTGTAATATAGAGTTCAGACTTGAGAGTTTCATTACCCCAGGCGATAAATGAGTCGTCATGCTCATACATGGTAATGGTTTCCCAAGGACAGTCTTGAGAACAGTTCTGGCACCCAATACAGCGAGCGATATCGATTTCAACAGTTTGACGGAAGGTTGGGTTTGATGCATCCGGTCCAGGGACAAGCTCAATTGAATCAACGGGACAGCCCGCAATACAGACTTCACATCCAGTACATCCACTTTGGTGCACAACGGCGATAAGCTTTGGTGGTTTCTTCCCTTTTCTAACCGGCTTCAATCTGGCCGTATGAAAGGGATTCTCGACTAAAACTTCTCTTTCTTCAATTTCACTAGCTTGATCTGTCATTTTCTATAACCAAATACTCAAAATCCAAAAATATGGACCATTATACCCTTACCGCTGAGGAGTTCAAGTAGCACTCCTTCACGTGTAACTTGAATCTTAACATCGGAGCGCTTTATATACACTCAAAATACCAATTTTGCTTGAGTTTTCTTTTTAGGCTATATTACCCGAACTGTAAATGGCATATGAAACAGTTTTTGTTGTATTTGGCGGTGTCAAAGGCAAGTATATCCGTGTGGGACGGATCTTTGAATACGCATACGAGTGAGGGATTTATGAAAAGATTAAGGTTTGTAACGGCAGCAAGTTTATTTGATGGTCACGATGTTTCCATCAATATTATGAGAAGGTTGCTGCAATCAAAAGGTGTTGAAGTTATTCACCTCGGTCACAATCGTTCGGCTCAAGAAGTCGTAGATGCTTGCCTACAGGAAGATGCTAACGCTGTAGCATTATCATCTTATCAAGGTGGGCATATGGAGTATTTCACGTATATTCGTGAATTACTTGATAAGGCCGGAGCTAAAAATATTCGTATCTTCGGTGGTGGCGGAGGAGTGATTACTCCTTCTGAAATAAGAGAACTTCACTCAAAAGGCATCAATCGCATTTATTCACCTGAAGATGGAATGAAGTTGGGACTTGTCGGAATCATTGATGACATGATTGAAAGGGCCCAGCACGATACAACTGAAGATGTGAAGTTTGATAAACTCGCGGGAAATAAAAATACATTCAACGAAATTTCGAAAGTCATTAGTGTAATTGAAAACTCAGGAAAGGCACCTTTTGATCTTGCCGGTGGAGAGGTACCCGTACTTGGAATTACTGGAACCGGCGGAGCCGGGAAGTCTTCTTTAATTGATGAAACACTGCTGCGCTTTCATCGCTACTACCCAGATAAGAAAATCGCCCTTATTTCTGTTGATCCCACAAAAAAGAAAACTCAAGGGGCTCTTCTCGGTGACAGAATCCGCTTAGGGAGTGCAACTTACGATCAATTTTTTGTACGCTCACTCGCGACAAGAGATTCAAACACAGAACTTAGTCCACAAATTAAAAATGTCGTGTCTTATCTTAAGAGTCAAGACTTCTCTCTTATCCTTGTTGAGACCTCTGGTATCGGGCAAGCTTCAGATGAAATTACAAAAGTCGCTGATAAGTGTATTTATGTGATGACACCAGAGTATGGTGCAGCAACTCAACTAGAGAAAATTGAAATGCTCGAGTCTGCTGATTTTATCGTGTTAAATAAATTTGAAAAGCCTCGTTCGGAAGATGCTTTTCGTGATATTCGTAAACAATATCGCAGAAATCATGAACTCTTTGCTGGTCACCCCGGGTCACCAACAGATGACGAACTTCCGGTTTTTGGGACAATGGCCTCCAAATTCAATGACCCTGGAGTAAACGCCTTATTTTTGGAAATTGCGAAAAACTTTGATTTTGATTTAAGTGTTGTTGGAGATATTCCAGCGCAAAAGAGTCCTGAAGTTAAGCAAACAATTATTGCTGCTGACCGAGTCCTCTATTTAAGAGAGATTGCGGGAGCTCTCAGATCTTACAACGCCGAAACTGAAAAAATGAAAGAAAAACTTAAAGATCTTGAAGCTTTGGAAAAGGCTGCAGCTCTACTTCCTTGCAGTAAGGACCTCTCATCGAAGCTTGAAGAAGTCAAGAAAGATGTAGGTGTAGATGTTCTAGCAGAAATTGAGCAGTTTAAAACCTTAAGAAAGGAATATCACAACGATGACTATAGTTATGTGGTTCGTGGTAAAGAGATCAAGGCAAAGACCAATTACACCTCCCTTTCTCATAATAAAATTTCGAAAGTAGCGCTTCCTAAAATTGATACATTGGCCGGAATTTACGAGTATCAAAGGAGATGTAATGCTCCAGGGTTCTTCCCATTCGGAGCGGGAATCTTTCCTTTTAAACGTGCTGATGAGGAACCAAAACGTATGTTTGCTGGCGAAGGTGGGCCTGGACGTACTAATAAGCGTTTTCACTACCTTTCGAAAGATGACCCGGCCAAGAGACTCTCAACAGCATTTGACTCTGTGACACTCTATGGAGAAGATCCTGATGAGAGACCAGATATCTTTGGTAAAATTGGCGAGGCCGGAGTATCGATTGCAACTTTAGACGATATGATGGATCTCTATAGTGGATTTGATTTGACTGCACCTTCGACCTCAGTATCGATGACAATCAATGGTCCAGCTCCAATTATTTTAGCTCTTTATATGAATACGGCCATTAAGCAAAAGTTGTCAGGTGATGATTTTTGGGATGAGAAAAAACGTATTGAGATCATGCAGCAAGTGAGAGGTACTGTTCAAGCCGATATTCTTAAAGAGGATCAAGCGCAAAACACATGTATTTTCTCTCTTGAGTTTAGCCTTAAACTTATGGGTGATATCCAAGAATACTTCTGTAGGAATGCAATTAAGAACTATTACTCTGTTTCAATTTCTGGCTACCACATTGCCGAAGCCGGAGCGAATCCAATTACTCAAACAGCGTTTACTCTTTCTAATGGATTTACTTTCGTAGAGTACTACTTAAGCCGTGGTATGAAGATTGACGAATTTGCCTCTAACCTTAGCTACTTCTTTAGCAACGGATTAGATCCTGAATATACAGTTATTGGTCGTGTTGCTCGTAAGATTTGGGCCGTGACCATGAGAGATAAGTACGGAGCGAATGAAAAGTCACAGAAATTTAAATATCATATTCAAACCTCTGGACGATCACTTCATGCACAAGAGATTGATTTCAACGATATTCGTACTACGCTTCAAGCCTTTATCGCTCTAAGTGATAACTGTAACTCTCTCCATACGAATGCCTATGATGAGGCCATTACAACTCCTACGGAGGAGTCTGTTCGTCGAGCTATGGCCATTCAAATGATCATTAACCGTGAATTTGGAATGAATAAGACGGATAATCCTCTTCAAGGTTCTTATCTTGTTGAAGAGCTTTCAGATATTGTTGAAGAGGCCATCCTTTGTGAATTCGAAAGAATCTCTGATAAAGGTGGGGTAATGGGGGCCATGGAGAGTATGTATCAAAGAGGGAAGATTCAAGAAGAGTCTCTTCACTATGAGACGTTAAAAGATTCGGGTGAAATGCCAATTATTGGTGTGAATACATATTTAGCCGCCAATATTGAAGATCAGATGAATCAGGAGATTGAAATATCTCGTTGTTCAAATGAAGAAAAGATGGATCAAATTAATAGACTTAATAGCTTTAAAGATCGAAACAAAGATAAGTCTCAGGAAGCACTTGATTCGCTGATTCAAACAGTAATTGAAAATGGTAACGTCTTTGAAAAGTTACTTGAGACAGTAAACTACTGTTCACTTGGACAAATCACTCATGCTCTCTTTGAGGTGGGTGGACGCTATAGAAGGAATATGTAATGACACAGAAGTCAAAGGTCTATACGAAAAGTGGCGACAAAGGGCAAACAAGTCTAGTGGGTGGTCAAAGAGTTAACAAATCTGATCTTCGTATAGACCTCTATGGTGATGTGGATGAATTGAACTCTCATATAGGAGTTGTTACTTCTCTTATAGAGGGCAACTGTTTCTATATAAATGAAAAGGAACATCTTGTAGAGATTCAATCCATGCTCTTTGATTTAGGGAGTAACTTGGCCTGTGAAGTTGAACAGAGATCAGTTTTTAAACTTCCTCAAATTAAGAGCACTGCCATTGATAAGCTTGAGCGTGAAATGGACAGAATGGATGCAGTTTGCCCTACCTTGAAAAGCTTTATTCTTCCTGGGGGAGCGGCATCCGCTTCTGCTCTTCATGTGTGTAGAACGGTTTGTCGACGAGTTGAGCGAAAGCTTATCGCTTTTAGGGAGCAATACGGAGATACTGAAGCTCCAGAATTGGGGGCAGAATTTTTGAATCGTCTTAGCGATTACTTCTTTGTTTTATCTCGTTATATAAATACGACAGAAAAGAAGGTCGAAATTTTTTGGGTGCCTCAAAAAAGTTAACGTTTAAAGAGACCTTTTAGTTTAGAGACGAGGCCGGCTGGGTCTTCGTCTTCATCAATGTATTCATACTCATACTCATCGTCATCATCATTTTTTTCTTGATGCGAAGAGGAAGTAGCCACTTTTTCACTTGAGGGGATATCTTCTAAGTCGACATCATTTTCATGCATATCGGGGAGATCACAGACAACTTCTTTATCCTGATCGTCTTGAATTTTGGAACTCGTACCATCCTTATTAAAAGTAATATTGGGGAGTTCTTCATTTTGATCTGCTTTTTGAGGTCTGGTACTTGAAAGGTTGGGATCAACTTGCTTGTTCTTCTCGCGAATTTTTGCCAGTAAAGTACGTTGTTTACTGATACCATGATCTTCATCGTCATCAGTCGGAGAAATCTGATTTCCGAGTTTTACAAAGGTAACATTGGTACGCTCGAAGTCTCTTTGGTGGACTTTAAGCTCTTGGGAAGTCATCTCTTTAGAAATTAGGGAGATTTTAACGCGCCCAATTTGAATAAAGTCATCAAGGTAGAGCAGACTTTCATCTATTTTATTTCCATTTAAGTAAGTGCCATTTGTGGTATTTAGGTCTTTAATAACGACATGTTGGTCTGCATTGACCTTGATGGCGAGATGCTTACCACTCACCATATTGTCGTTAAGGGTGATATGGCATTTGCTAGAACGACCAATGAAAATTGGCCTAGAGCCAACTCTAACATTTTGATTTTTATTATCTTCTGTAACTTTTAAGTAAATTGCCATAATTACTACAATTATAAAATAATTTGGGAATGTTGAGCAAAAATCTATAAGAAGCGGTTAAATTTGCCAGTATAATGAATATGTTATAAATACGTATAAAAAAGACCTATTTATACTAGAGGTGCCAAGAAATGAGTGAAGTTAAGCAAATTGTTCAATTAACAGATAAGGCCATCGAGCAAGTTAGGAGTATTTTCGCCTCTGAGGATAAAGGACCAGATGTGGGTCTACGCCTTGGTGTTGTTGGTGGAGGTTGCTCTGGGCTTTCTTATAATATCGATTTTGGCGAAAAGAAAGAGAAGGATAATGTTCAAGACTATGGTGACTTCAAGGTTTATATAGATCTCAAATCTTCTATCTATCTGAAGGATGTAATTCTTGACTTCAAAGATGGGTTAAATGGAAAAGGTTTTGTATTTTCTAATCCCAATGC
>JBFHGF010000199.1:0-6094 GCA_041583335.1 Bacteriovoracaceae bacterium | reverse complement strand
GATCACCTTAGCGGCCAAACATGGGATATGCATGCTTCGGCCAAGAACTATGTATGCACCATTGAATTACCGGGGGAGTACTTTGTGTACTCTCTTGTTGGTTGTCTTGGAATGATGGGGGCCAACAAACACTCCCTTTTCATAGGGGTTAATAATATCAACACTCAGAAGGCAAAATCAGGCGTACTGTGGCCTGCTATTGTCAGAGATGTGCTGAGCACGGGCCAATACTCATCTGCACAAGATCACCTCACCACTTCCCATCCGACATCAGGACATAACTACTTACTCTCCGATGGTATCACTTGGGAAAACTGGGAGATCTCACCTCAATTTAGTGTTTGCAGTAATCAAATTACAGATCTTGAAGACCAAAAAAATATCTTTCATACAAATCATTGCCTGCATCCCGATGCTCAAAAACAAGAGGAAACTCTCTCTAGAAATTCAACTTCATTCGATCGTTATCAGGTAATGCAAGGCAAGATAGATCATATCAAAACTCAGTCGCAGTTGATTGATACCTTACAAGGTCATGATAACTACCCTAAAAGTATTTGTGGTCACTTTCAAAGTGGGGTACAAGATCCTTCTATAACCTGTGGTGGTGGAGTTTTTAATCATAAGACGAAGGCCTTCCACGTATGGCGTGGCTGTGTGCATGAAGATCAAAACTATATTGAACGCGTGCTCACATTTTAAGTTTAACTTACGACAAGGAAGAGTTAAGTGAACCACCCCTATTTTATTACTTGGACCAAACAGAGTGGTGCTTTCACCATGGAACTTGAAAAAGTTGGCCATCATTCTTTCTCTATACACACTACTGAAGATACACCCCACTTAAGTAAAATTACCGACCTCTCTTCTATGAGTTATCAGGCCAGTTTTGGTCTCAAAAATTCAACGATAACCAACGCCATGAAGAAGCAAATGGGTCACTTTTCGATGGCACTACCTAAGCATATCTTTTCCCTGAAAGAAGAAATCGCCAATAAACTTAATGAGAAGGCGAAACGTATCTCTGGCAAGAGCGGGAAAGTGGTTAAGAGCTATAAAACATTCTTCACTCTAAGTGGTAGTGAAGGAATTGAAAATGCTCTAAAAATGGCCCGTCAAGTAACCGGAAGAAATGTGATTCTCGCAAGAAAGCGTTCCTACCACGGAGCAACGATGGGAGCCTTGGCCATTACGGGGGACTGGCGCAACGAACAGCACCTTTTACCCCGCCAATGGACCGTACGTATTCCTGGTCCAGAAGAAGACCCTAAAGGTCAGAGCATTGAAAAAATTATTCTCAAACATGGAGCTCACAAGATTGCAGCATTTTGTCTTGAGACCATAACGGGGGGAAACGGCGTTATTATCCCCTATCCCGCCTATTATAAGAAAATTCAATCCCTGGCCAAACGCTACCAAATCAAAATCATAATGGATGAAGTTGTCTGTGGTGTTCATCGCACAGGGACCTTCTTTGGAATTGACCACTACCCTTTTTTGAAACCTGATTTTATTGTCATGGCCAAGGCCTTAACAGGGGGATTCTTTCCTCTTGGTGCGGTATTAGTTTGTCAAAAAATAGCAAAATTCTATGATCAAAACACTCTGTCCTGCGGACTTACCAATTATGCCCACCCCTTGGGCTTGGCCGCAGTGGCCGGAGTATTTGAAATTATCGAAAGCACGAAATTCCAGAGCAACCTTCAGCAAGCGATTAACGCCCTCGCAAACTTTGCTCAACATCTTAGGGATAAAGCTCTTACAGTAAGACAAATAGGAATGCTTATGGCCATTGAACTTCCTCACGAGATTACTCCCAAGCAAATCATGACCAACGGAGTGTATATTTCAGTTATCAACCAAACAATGATCATCGCTCCCCATTTAAATATGCCAGTGGATCAGCTTGAGCGTTGTCTAAATAAAGTAAAGAAATTCTTCTAAAAGGAGATCGTTTTGAAATCTAAAGTTTACAATAATCCTGCAGATGCTTTAGCGGATGTACCGTCGGGATCAACGATTATGTCAGGAGGTTTTGGCCTCTGTGGAATTCCAGAGAACTCAATTCACACCCTTGCCCAAATGGATATTAAAGATCTGACTGTCATTTCTAATAATATTGGCAATAGTGGACGAGGACTGGTCGAAATACTTGTTCAGGATAA
Organism: Bacteriovoracaceae bacterium; assembly: GCA_041583335.1. GTDB lineage: Bacteria > Bdellovibrionota > Bacteriovoracia > Bacteriovoracales > Bacteriovoracaceae. The sequence continues at coordinate 3,929 of JBFHGF010000199.1, read as the reverse complement.
AATTAAGAAGGCCATTTGTTCCTATGTAGGGGGGAATCCTGATCTTGAAAAGCGTATGATGAGCAAGGAAGTAGAAGTTGAACTCGTTCCTCAAGGAACTTTTTCTGAACGTATCCGTGCAGCGGGAATGGGAGTAAGGGCCTTCTACACTCCTACAGGATATGGAACACTTGTGGCCGAGGGTAAAGAAGTAAAGGAGTTTGACCGCCCTTGCATTCTGGAAACGGCACTTCATGCAAACTTTGCCATTATCAAGGCCCAGAAAGGTGACTCCTTTGGAAACCTTTGGTTCAAAGAAAGTGCAAGAAATTTCTCCCCCCTTATGGCGATGGCCGCAGATATTACCATCGTAGAAGTAGAAGAACTGGTAGAATGTGGAGAAATTCCTCATGAGGATATTCACCTACCCGGAATCTTTGTTCAAAGAATCTATCAAGGTAGTAACTACGCAAATGACATTGAATTTTTAAAAACAAAATAGGGGTATAAAATATGAGTTGGTCTCGTGAAGAAATGGCAAAATATGTGGCTTCTCTTTTTGAAGAGGGCTCAAGTGTAAATTTAGGAATTGGTCTTCCTTCTCTAGTAGCGGAAAATATCGATCCTAAGCAGCTCATTATGATTCATTCTGAAAATGGTGTGCTTGGTGTCGCAGGACGCCCATCAGAGAGTGAGGTTAGCCCAACCCTAATCAATGCCGGTAAAGAAACCATTAGCATCAATAAGGCCGCCTCCTTCTTTGACTCATCCATGAGCTTTGGCATGATTCGAGGTGGGCATATAGACTATTGTGTACTTGGTGGCATGGAAGTAGACACCCAAAGAAACCTTGCCAACTGGATGATCCCAGGAAAAAAAGTTACGGGAATGGGAGGGGCAATGGACCTCGTAAATGGTGCCAAGAGCATCATCGTCATGATGACCCATTTCAATAAGTCAGGCGAACCTAAACTTCTTAAAAAGACTGAACTTCCCTTAACAGGAATGAATGTAGTTAACGAAGTTGTTACCGAGCTTGGACACTTTCGTCCTAATGGAACAACATTTAAAATTGTTAAGCTGGCTCCAGGAGTAAGTGAAGAAGATTGCAAACTTCCTTAATGGTCTTTCAATTTGAGTGGGAATAGAAAAAAGAAATAAAAAAAGGGGCCCCCTGCAAAGGCCCCTCTCTTTTCGGCATCCTGCCTGTCATGTGTAAGTCACATCCTATAACTCACATTTTTATTATATCTGATTTTTAGAAAGCTCAAAACATTAATTAAAGATGGCACAATATTCCCAAGGAAAATAATTCCACGCCCAATACAAAAGCAAGCTCCCCAAAGTGTCGATAAAATATTAACTAAACAAGTGCCGACTAATAACTCGCTTTTGAGCGCAATATCATCCTTGGGTGACCTATGTTTTTTAATAAAATTAAGCGTTTATTTTCAGATTATCCACTACAAACCTTTACCTATTTCATTCCAGCTCCTCCGGAAAGAAAGCAAGGCTATCGCGAAAAGTCATTTGATCAAATTATTCAAAAGTTGACTAAAATGGACTTCCATATAATTGACATAAAAACTCAGGCCATTAATAATAATTCTAGGTCGGGAATGTGGGCGATCGTAACCCTTAGGCCAATAACAAAAGCGGCAAATGAACACTGCGTATCTGACTTTCCATCTGATGAAGAAATACTACAAAACCTTGCTCATCTTCCTACAAGGAACGATAATCAAGTTATTCATGAAGTGAAAACAAATATAAAGTCTACTCAAGTGGATACACCAATAAACGGAATAGATCTCCCAGAAGACGCAAGTATTGATGATAAAGACGAAATCGAAGGCATATATTATATTGATTAAAAAGCTTGTTCTCCTAGGAGTTCTTTTCTTTTCGACTTCATGTGCCACCTATATTACTTATTTGGAAAAAGAAGAAGCTTCTCACATCCATGAAATTCCTAAAAAAGAAGCTCCTCTTTTTTGCCCTATCCATTCTCGGCCACGATATAACCTTATTCATGAATCTGAATTTGGCATCAAAGAATTCTCTTCCATTATGAAATCTATAGAAGAGAATCGCTCGATGAGTAAAAAGAATCTCTCAATCACGGAATGGGGTCTGCTCTATACCCTTTACAATAGCTTTGTACGCCCAGATGCCACCAATTGGAATGCTAGGCTTCAATTCTACATTAAAGAAGGTTCGAAATCTTACTACTATGATTTCCACGAAGACCAACTTAACTTCGAAAAGGCGATCTATACCTTCAAATCGATTAAATTATCTCGCCTCTCCCCTGCAGCTCTACTCAATATGGCCCAGGGTCATTTTCCTTCTAAGCTGACTGTACAAAAGAAGTTCAGCACTTACTTAGACGGCCATCAGTCTAAACTCAAGGCCCAGCACTTAAAAAAATATTTCCGTCTAGGAAAACCTCTCCAAAAAGGAGAAACATTTAGAATCAGTCCAAAATCATTTTCAATTACTAAGAGAAGATTTTCACCTTCTAAAGAAGCCCCCTTATTCAAAGTAAAAAACTCTCAGCTGTCTCAATGTAACTTTGATACTAAATTATACGAATCGGGGATCTTTATTATTCATGATGATAATTTAAATGAAAATATATTTGCTATCGTAAAAGATAATGGTGACTATATTTTAATCGCTTCAAGTGCGGGAGATATTAGCCGCTCACATAAAAACCTCTCTCAATCAGAAGTCGTTCTCCCTAAGTTCAATACCCCTATATGTCGTTACCAAGATGAAAGTAAATCAATACTAAGCATAGCCTATGACTCAAGAGACTCAGGTCAACTGCTCCACCACCTTAATCAATACCAATATTTCAATTCGAAATCCATTGATGAAGTCATTCAATATACAAGTTATGCGCGCCATCTCTTTCTCACAAATCCTCCACGTATGCTCTATGAATCTAAGCGTGGTACCCCACAGGAGCTTAATAACTATTTAGCGTTAAACTTCCCAGTCTATCATGCTAGCTCCATAGGACTCATTCAATCTTTCGTACAATTTAAAGACGTCCCCTCAACGTTTGTTGAGGATATTCGCAGTGATACTTTTCAATCATGTATAAAATAAGCATCAAAGGACTAGCGTCTCAAAAGTTGACTCATCTCAAGTGGGATAACCTTGATCAGAATTTATTGACGCAAAGTCTTCTCGACTATCTCATTGAGCAAAACTTCCCCATTGCCTATAACTGCTATGGTGAAGGAGTATGTGAAAAATGTATTCTAAAAGTTAACTTAAAAGAGCATCTATCGTGCCAAATTTTTATGAAAGATATAAATGATGGTGCTATAATTGAAGTCCCCTATCTATGAATAATTAATGAGGATAAAGACCCTTATGAAATACTTATCTTTTGATTTAGAAGCAACAGGACTAAGAGAGCATGACCTTATTATTGAGTTTGCCTGTGTCCCTTTTGATACTTCATCAAACTCTATTGCCCACGATCATTCTTTTCACTGTTTTGTTCAGTGTCCAAGCTTTGAAGAACTCAAACCAAGCTTAGACCCTTGGGTGGTTGAAAATAATGAAGGACTCATCAAGAAGGCCCATTCAGAAGGGCTCACACTTCTGGACTTTAAATCAAAATTAATTGAGTATCTTACTTCAGAGGCCATTCAAAGCTACTTTAATCGAGAAAAGATCACCCTCTTTGGTAAGAGTATGGCCGCCATTGACCTCCCCTTTCTCAATCGTGACCTCGGCTGGGAAACTATGAGAACCTACTTTGAGCATCGTCAGCTCGACCTAAGTTCAGTGGCCTATAATATGATTGATCTCGGTCATCTTCCCCAAAAGTGTACTTCCGGTAGTGAGCTCATGAAAGAGCTAGGTTATGGAGAGGTGGCCCACACGGCCCTTGAGGATGCTATCAATACGGCAAAAATGTATCTGGAAGT
>JBFHGF010000198.1:0-6127 GCA_041583335.1 Bacteriovoracaceae bacterium | reverse complement strand
AATGCCATTGATGCCCACCACTTTGCGAGCGTTCACAAGCTTCCTGTTGATCTAAATCTTGAACCCAATATTATCGACTCTAATACCATTGAATTTTCTAATACCACTCGCGTGCCCAAGAGCTCACTGCTGACTCGCTTTATTGGAATGTTCTATAACGGTCCTCTTACCTATTCACTGTGCTACCACAATGCCACCACAGGAACCGTAACGCTTGGGCCTGACTTTCTTCACTTCTATATTATGTTCGCTATTCGCAGCAATGAAAAAGGACAGGCCGAAGGACAGACCATCCTTCTGACAAAGAAGAGAAACGGTCTTCTCGGAAAACTCTTCAATGCCGTCATCTTACGTGCCACTCGTGTGGTAGGAAATTACTTTGCTAAAGGCGACACCGAAGTTTTCAAAACCATTAACTTTAAATTTAAAACACCTATCAAAGAAGACTTTCCCATTATTCGCTTTATTCAGCACGCCGAGAAACAAAAGACTTGTGACTGGGGATACGCGAAAAAAGTAGAAGACGATGGGATCGACCCTCAGCAATTAAATTTTATCAATACACTACTTAATAGTTCAGAAGTTAAAGCGGGAGCAAATCATGGCAAATAAACTCTACTACAAAACCTTACGTATCTCTGAGCTAAGTGAACAACAGATTGTCGATATGTTCCATGTCTTTCGCCGCTACTACAATAACGTTAGCGAAAAACAATTTAAAATCGACCTCAATGAAAAAGATGCAGTCTTCGTACTCTTTGATCGCAAAGAAAATAAGATTCGCGGCTTCTCCACTATCGTAGAGCTAAACGTCAATGGACACACGGGCGTCTTCAGTGGTGACACTATCATCGAAAAAGAATTCTGGGGTCAGGGAACCCTTGGCGTGGCCTTCCTCAAGTACCTCTTTATGAAGAAGCTTCGCAATCCCTTCAAACCTCTCTACTGGTTCTTAATTTCTAAAGGTTTTAAGACGTACCTCTTGATGGCCAATAACTTCTCTAACCACTACCCACGCTTTGAGCGTGAGATGGATGAGCATCACAAGGAAATCATGGATTCCTTCGCTGGTGAACTCTATCCAGAAGATTATATCGCGGACCTTGGCATCATCTCATTCAAAGACAAAGAGAAAGATTCGCTTAAAGAATGTATCGCTCCGATCTCGCAAGAGATGATGGATGGAAATGATCGTATTCGTTTCTTCGCCCAGAAGAATAAGAATTGGCAAAAAGGTGATGAGCTTTGTTGTATTGCAGAGATGACCTTAACCATGCCTTTAAAGTACCAATATAAAATCATTAAGAAGGCCTTACTTCCCAATTCCAATTCTAATCCTAAGAAGAAAAAGGTTGTTGCCAGACCTGCGGCCCTTCCCATTATCACAGGAAAACAATCTTTATGAGAAAGATACTGGTAACCGGATGCTCAACAGGTTTTGGTCAAGACATTGCCAAGCGCTTACTTGAAGACAAGAATAACTTTGTTATCGCAACCATGCGTAACGCAGACCAACGTGATCATGCCTTCAAAAATAGCGAGGCCAAAAATCTAAAAGTCCTCTCTCTTGATATTACCAGTGCCGAACAAAGAGAAGCTGTCGCCTCCTATATTCGAGACGAACTCGGAGGCGAACTCCATGCCCTCATTAATAATGCGGGCCTTGGTCACTACGGTGCCCTTGAACTTACAGCGGAAAAAGAATTGCGCGACCAAATGGAAGTAAATTTCTTTGCCACCGCCTTTATGATTCAAACCTTTCTTCCCTTCCTAAGAAAGACCAAAGGGATTTTGCGCCCTGACAATAATAAGATCATCAATATTTCCTCCATGCTCGGACAAGTCGGCATGCCCCTTTCGGCCACCTACTCGGCCTCCAAGCATGCCCTAGAAGGACTTGTCGAAGGACTCCACTACGAGTTGGCCCCCTTTGGGATTGATGTCACCACCGTTTGCCCCGGTCGCCACCGCACAAACTTTATGAAAAATATCTCTTGGTCCTCTCTTGAGGATGAAGAAGAAACCTATCGCATTCAAGAAGAGAACCTAAAGGCCATGATGAAGAAATTTGCGGAAGGTAAGGAAATCCCTCTTAGCAATGTTTCTAAGAAAGTCGTCGCTCTTATCAATAGTAAGAGCACCCCAGCTCGTGTCTACGTGGGAAGTGATGCCGTGAGTTTCTACTTCCTAAGAAAGGCCATGCCATTTAATATGCTAATGAAAGTCTTTAAGAAGGCCTATGCCAAATTAATCAATAAGAGGGTCGCTCATGCAAACGTATGATTTTAACTTTGCCTTAGGCGATATCCATCACAGAAGAAACCATAAACTTGATCGCATCCTCAAGAAGCGCTTCAAGGGCGAAACTACTCCTAACTCCATTCATTGGTTGGCCGATAGCTTTGGCCTTGCTCAAGTTGACCTCTTTAACGAGCTCAGCGAGACCAATCAGAATCTCTTGCTTGGTGAGCTCTCGCAAGATCGTATTCGCGAGGCCTACCATATCGAAAAGTCAGGCATTGCCTACGGCTCCAAAATGACTGTCCTCAGTGAAACCATGGATGAGCGCGTGCTCTATGGCAGTTTCACAGGAGATGAAGCCCGTCACTTCAAATTAGTGGAAAAATATTATAATCAAAATATTGCCGATGATATCACCGACAACTGCTTTCTAAGCTTCCTCTCTCAAATGATTGAGAAGGCCCCGAAGAAGTCTCTTGTCTTTATGATTCAAATCCTCCTAGAAGGTTGGGGACTGGATCACTATTCGGCCATGGCCGACAAATGCCAAACCCAAAGCTTAAAAGAAGACCTCAAGTCCATCCTCGATGATGAGGTCGTTCACCACGGCTCTGGCGTAGTCCTCTTTGAAGAATCGGGACTCACCAAGATTGAGCGCGAAGTTATCATGAGCTCTCTTATCTCTTTCTTTCAAATGGTACAGGTAGGCCCTCTCGGAGTGATCACCAGGCTTGAAGCAATGACTGGGTCTTTGAACACTCAAAACCGTATCACTGCTCTTGAGCAGATGAATGCTCATCAAGATACCACCCACAAACTTAGTGTCTTAAAGAGGCTTATGAAAAAGTCAGGGGCCAATTCGATAATTGAAGAGCTGGAATCACAAGGTCACCTCCATGCTTTTTCTACCGAGCAAATGGCGGCGTGTTTCTAAGAGGCCTACACTTCCCGATCAAAGACTTCTTTAACAAAGGGATACTTCTCATAGAAGTCTTGATCCAATTCACGTACATACTTCGGTCTTAAGCACAGCAGATTAATTTTTGTGGCATAGATAAAAGACTTCCATGGAGCTTCCGCGGCCGTGCGAGAAACCACGCCATCAAAGATCCAATGGCTCATATATCCAAATCCATAAAAGAGAATAAAGTAGACCACAAAGGTCCACCACTTAAGGGTGTAGAGAGCATAAGGAAGGATCATCAATCCCCCTATCATTCCCACCAAATGCATAATGCGCACGTTCTGATTGAGGTGAAGATAGTAGAAATAGTCTTCGTAAGTTTCAAAACGATCCGGTAATAGGCCATTGATTAATTTTTTACGCTCAGACCTCTGATTTTTTAGCCCCATTTGCCTCACCTGCATAAAGATTTCGCTTCGTTATTCCGATTTTAACACTGTATGAAATCAAGTGAAATGAAGAACGAATTACTTAATCAAAACACTCAGCCTTTGCGAAAGCATAAGATTTTCAATAACTGGGATGTGGTGACTAAGGGCTGGTACTCCACCCTCAAATCAACTGATCTAAAAGTTGGTGATAAGAAGTCCGTTCTTCTCAACGGTCAAAAGCTCATGATCTATCGTGCAGAGACGGGAAAGGTCTTTTGCCTAGATAACTTCTGCCCTCATATGGGAGTGGATCTCACCTTAGGCAAAGTGATGGGTGAAAATATCCGTTGCTTCTTTCACCATTGGAAATTTGATTCAAATGGAAAGTGTGTGCATATCCCTTGTGGCGAAGAGCCGCCCAAGAAACTGCGCCTTAATTCCTATGCTACTCGCGAAAAGTATGGACTGATTTGGATTTACCCCGAGGCCCATACCGACGAAGAGTTATTAGAAGTCCCCGCCCTAGAAGGCCTAAAGGATTCGCAGCTGTGCTACAAAGTCGATGAGATCTTCTTTCGCAAATGCCACTTTCATATCACAATGATCAACGGCATCGACCCCCAACACCTAAGCACCGTTCACAATATAAATATCAGTATGGATGTGGATATCGTCAACACACGTCCCAATCATATTGAAATTGGACTACAGGGAAATTTCACCAACTCCAACCTTAAAGAAAAGATGGGCTCTTTGCTCTTTGGCCAGAGCTATTCCTATTCAATGAAGTACGCTGATGGCTGTCTGGCCAGTCTGACCATGATGAAAGACTCCAAGTTTTTAAACCTCTTTAAAATGCCTCAACTTCATATGTTCTTTTCCTACTCCCAACATGAAATTGGAAATGTCGTGGTTCGCCCAGTCTATGTAAATAAGAAAGGAAGCGGACTCTTTGGCCCACTCAAGAGTTGGTTTAAACTCAACCTCACCAAGGCCTTATTTAAGATGCTCCAAGGGGAAGATGGTCAGATCTACGATAATATCCGCTTCAATACGGAGGCCTTCCTACAAATGGACCGCCCCATCGTAAAGTATATCAGCTACATCAATAAGCTTGAGCCCTGTGTGTGGTCTTCTAAAGTTCCGCCTAAGAGTGACGAAGCTGCTTAAGAAACTCATCGCTCTTTCTATAGATGAGTGCGGTATCTTTAATATCCCCACTATTGATTCCAAGAATCTCGGTGTGATAAGTGCGCACAAGCTCTAGCGCATTGGCCTTCACTATCACGGCCAAAGGCTCCAGTTGCTTGAGTTCACGAGCATTATGATAGTGAGGATTTTCTCTCAGCGCTGCCTCTATCCCCTTCAGATCTTCGTCACTAATTTCTTCTGGTGCCAACACATAGTAGCGCAACTCATCCATACTTGCGATCAAGGCAATACCATGATGGTCAATCGCCTTAAAGGCCTGGGACTCATGAATCTTCTCGCCTACCAAGTCACTGGTTTGGGAACTACGCCCTTTAAATTCGAGTAAAGGTGTGTTTTCGATATGGCCCACCACTTCCACCAAGTCTTTCATGGGATAACGGTAGAGCCCACCTTTTTGGGACAGAATCAATTCATAATCCACCCCTTGTTCTAATTCCCATAGGTATTTTATTGTCCCCACGGGATCGACAAACTCAAAGAAGACTTCATTGATAAGCGGCACTCCCCCCTCATACCCAAGAAAGGGAATGGTCATGGGCGCTTCCGTAGCGAGCAGGCCTTTCTTTTGTAAGCGAACCCCTTTGGGAAGTCGTGAGGCGAGCTTTGAAAAATTCCCACTGGCCGTGGCACTGCCCCAAGAAGATACAAATTTAAGAGCGGGAAAGAGTTCACTAGGATTAAGGCCATTGAGTTGATAGGCCTTAAACTTAATATTTTGATACTCCCCCTTGGCCAGGGCCGCTATAAATTCTTTTTTATGGCCTTCTATAAAATCCAAGAGCGACAAAAGAAAGGTTGGCGACCAAATGGAGATGATCTCAAGTTCACGATGGGAGACAAGCGTGAGGGCGAGCTTCATTAAGAACTCATCGGAATGTTGAATCTTCTTCGCCCCCTTTAATTGAACGATAAAGGGTGATAAGAAGAAGGAAAGCACAGGACCTAGGTACTCACTGTCGTCTTCTAGCCCAGACTGCGCTTCAGCGAACTGCGGACTAATGGAAAAATAAAATTGATAACTCTTAAAGGGACTCTCTTTTAAAATATCATAGGCCCAAAGAATGAACATAGACTGAAATGATCCCATCAACTCGCGGGTATAAGGGATCTTCTTTTTTATTCCTGAGCTCCCCGAAGTTTCTTCAAAGCAGACAATATAGTCCGAACAGACATCTTCAATAGGACCCACGGCCACGAGCTGGTTGTAGTCGTGAATTTTTAATTCTTCAAAAGAAATTTGGGTATGGCCGTGGCGATGGGATTTAAGATAGCGCTTCTTCAGTTCAGCGCGAAGCTCTAATTGTGCGCTCTTAGGATCTTGCAGCTGCTGTAAGAACTT
>JBFHGF010000197.1:0-6155 GCA_041583335.1 Bacteriovoracaceae bacterium | reverse complement strand
GAAGAACCACCTTTTCCATCATCAAACCTTTTTCTGTTCCCTCGATGAGTTTTTCAACTCGCTGACTATAGAGTGAAGCAGAATTTGCACGCTCTCCAATATTGCCAAAACCAGAGGCCGTTGTAACGGCCTTCTCGAGTTCAAGATAATTGTTACCATTTTCCATATGCTTCAAATAACTTTCTGCATCTTGAATAATTTCATCAGGAACTTTTCCTTTTGGGTATCGAGCGGCAAGACTCTCTAGGATAGTTGCCCTCATTTGCAAGGTATGAAATAAATGAGCGAGTTCGTGCCGATCACCTTTTGAAGCTTCTGCACTGGTGCTTACCATTCTTTTAACACCAGCGAGATCCAGCTGGTTAAGTCCTTTGGGATAGACTCCCTTAAACTCAGTTGTATGTTTTATTTTGATATCATACTTCTGAGCAAAGGCCATTAGATCATCATACAGGTTGTTATACTGAAGACCGTTCATGCGTCCAGAAGATAGGCTTGAATGGCGCGAGAGAATGTTTTTTAAGTCATGTGAAACTTTGGCCCCGGCCTTCGAGTCAATCAATACAGAAAAGCTCGTTACCTTTTTTATCTGATTATATTTTGCTGCCCCAGACATCTCCTTGGCGGTTCCCTTCATTTTCGCCATCGCCCTTTCTAAGGCCTCCCCCATTTTCAAACTAGAGTTGGCCCCTTCAGCAACTTTTCCAGGTGCAACAACAAGAAGAAATCCCCCAGAGATCATTTCACATAACATCTTTGTGCGCAGACTGGCCGGCAAACAATTATAGCCCGTGTATTCATCTCGAAGTTTTTGTTGAGCGAGCTTAGTGTACATGGATAGTTTTTGCGTCCAAGTGGGATCAACCTCAACACTTTCAACTTTATTTTCATTATCGTCTTCATTATCTTTTTCATCACTAGTCATTTTACGATAGAGCCATGAAGGAAGGTCTACGGTAATCCCTTTTCCAAGCTCATAAAATCCTTTAACTGTACCGATGATTCCATCCCCCACTCCTTGAAAGCATCGCAGCCCTGAATAGAGTAATCCCTTGGCACTTCCATTGGCCTCAACCTCACCGGCAAGTGGATTTTCTTCAGCAATGGCCATATCACAACTGACCGCGGAGAACTGATAAATCTCTCGAAAACTCTCATCAAGAACACAGTTCTTCTCCTCAGAAAATGCATTCTGATGCAGCAATATCAAAATGGTCATGAGTGCTAATTTAAAAAATGTCATTATTCTCCCAATCTCTTCACTCTCCCATTGTACCCCTGCATAGCGCTTGAATCCACGAGCGCAAAATCCTCCACTGCCTCCAACCACTTGTAATAACTAGAAAAAAAGAGACCTTTTCAGGGTGTAAAAGAAAGCAACACCCCCCTGAATAAAGTTCTAAGCAGGCACCTGGCCGCAATAAATCCGATAAAATTTATCAAACCTTTAAATCAGAGCTTTTATATGAAAACGAATGCCCTATCCCTTTCCATTCTCGCCCTTGTTACTATGACGGCCTGTCAGCAGGAAGTTGCTCCTCCAACTGAGGAAAGTCAGGCCACTGAAATAGCGACTGCCGAAAGCAAGATCATCATAGGAGCAGATAATCGTAGAAGTACGGATCAGCTTACTCAGAGAAATTATGTCAGAAAGGTGGGACAGCTTCTCACTCATTATCCGACAGGAAGAAATAGATCGAAAATTTCTGCTTGTAGTGCCACAGCGATTAACAATGACTACATTATCACTGCCGCTCACTGTGCATTTAACGAAGATGGAAAGCTGCACGAAAATCAATATTTCTATCCAGGAATTAATGAGAAGGATACTAGCCCTAACGGAAAATTTAAGGTTTCAAAAGTTTATATGCCAAGTATGTACAATGCTGGTGATTCTCACCCAGAATACGATATTGCTATTATGAAGGTAGAGAATAACTCTTCAGGAAAAAGCCTTGGCTCTGTTGTTGGCACTTTTGGATACTGGGGAAAGGATGAGTATCCGTCCGGAGAAGTTTTCACTATCGGTTATCCAAGCGATAAGCCGGATAGTAAACAATACTATCAAGCGGGGTGTGAAGCAATTCAACATAACTATAGTAGCAATGTGCTATCGCTCGATTGCGATGTCATAAAAGGTCAAAGTGGAAGCCCTATCCTGGTCTACTCCGATGAGCACCAAAATTACTATGTCCATGGAGTTGTTACTTCTGAAAGTACTCATACTAATTACGGCACAGCTCTTTCTCAAGAAAGAGGAAAAATCATTCGCCATATAGTAAATGGGACCTTTCAGTCTGAGAGCTATAAGAGCGACAACTTCCTAGAGAGCTGGAAGAGCTATGATTACAAAGCTCCCAAAAGAGTTGATGTATTTGTTAAGAATAACTGCTCCAGTAGAGACCTCTATATTGCCACTCGCTACAAAACACTAGACGATGAATGGGTGACAGAAGGATACGCAGTGATCAAACCTCATAAGGAATATCGCATGTTCTCTTCTGGCAATGGTATTTACTATATCCAAGCAACATCCAAGCAAGGCAAGACCATCACCAGAAAAGATACCTATCATTACCTTGAAGCTCAACGCGACACAGTCCCTCTTCAGAAGTACCAAGTCAACAAATACGGGCTCTTTAGCCATAGCTATGGCTGTAACTAATATTTACCCAAGGGAATCTTTTAACTTACTGCTTCCAAATATGCAGCAACTTTGCTAGATTCCCGCGCTATGAATGATGACACAAAGAATGAAGAAAAAAGCGCTGAGCAAATCGAGCGCGACCGCAAACGTGAAGAGAAGGCCATGAAAAGCATGGAGACAGATCGTCTCTATCAGAAGGAATTCACTTACAAACATACCAACCCCTACCATGATAAGTTAGTGGAATTCGAAGACTTTGTTCTTCGCGATGAAGCAGCGGAGGCCAATGTTGGACAATGGGGCAAGGAAGTTTTCAAGAGAGAAGCTCCACTTTGCGTTGAGATCGGAACTGGCTACGGCCACTTCATGCACGACTATACTGAGAAGAATCCCGAGGTAAATTTCATCGGTCTTGATTTTCGCTTCAAGCGCTCTTATTATCTGGCCCGTCGTCTTTCTAAGCACCCCTATAAGAATTTTAAGTATTTAAGAGCACGTGGAGAGAGAATTCAGTTCATGTTTGACGATTCTGAAGTCGACAAACTCTTCTATTTCTTTCCCGATCCCTGGCCAAAGAAGAAACATCATAAAAAGAGACTTTTTCAGATGCCTTTTCTGCGGGCAGCCTATCAAGTCTTAACGCCCGGTGGTACACTCTTCGTCAAGACGGACCACGATGGCTACGCTGAATGGATGGCGGAATTTGTTGATAACCCCGACACCCATGAACTCTTTGACATTAAACTAAGAACATTCGACCTTTATCAAGACGCTCCCGAGCACTTTCTTGCGAGCTTTCAAACTAAGTTTGAGAAGATTTTTCTTGAGCAAGGGACACCCATTAAGGCGTTTGAACTAGTTTCCAAAAAGAAAGCTTAGGTCATTTTTTTGAGGAAGTTCCCACCCGATGAGCTCAGGAACGATTGAAGAATTAAAATCGCGTATTAAAGACATACCGGTCTCAGAAATCTTGAGTCGCTATGTTCACGTGGTTCGAAAGGGTGCTCAAACCTTGGCCGTTTGCCCTTTTCACGACGATCACAGCCCTTCCCTCACGATTAATGATCAGCGCGGTATGTGGTTTTGCTTTGTCGACAATATGGGTGGTGACTCTATTCGCTTTGTGATGCTCTATCGTAAACTCGAATTTCTCGATGCTCTGAAAGATATCTGCGATAAGCTTGGATGGAACTTCAACGACTACCATCAAGAAAAGAAGGCCTCTCCTAAAGTTGAGATGGGGCGAAAGCTTCTCACCAATGGAATGAAGCTCTTCAAAAAAATTGCGGAAACAGGAAAGTATTCGGCCTTTGAAGAATTCCTTAAAAACCGAGGGCTCTCTCCAGAGATCGCAAAAGAATATCAACTCGGCTACGCCCCCAACGGCCCAACTTTTTTTGACTACATCAGTTCTATTAAAAATGAAAAAGAACGCGGTTTCGCCATTTCCGTGGCCGCAGAGCTGGGACTCATTAAGCCAAGTACCTTTGGTGACAAGTCTCATTATGATACCTTTAGGGATCGTATTATCTTCCCAATTTGGGACCATTTCGGCCAAGTGATTGGATTTACCAGCCGTGCAACAAAGGATGATCAAAAGCCTAAGTATCTAAATTCAGTGGACTCTTTCCTCTTTAGCAAGAAAGACCTCCTCTATGGCCTCCACCTTGCAAAAAATACCATACGAGAGCGCGATCAAGTGATTCTCGTAGAGGGTAATATGGACCAAGTCGCCATGACTAAAAATGGATTTGAAAACTGCGTTGCCATCATGGGAGTGGCCCTTGGCGATCGCTCGCTCACGCGCCTTCTTCCCATCACGAAGAATATTGTGCTTTCCTTAGACAATGATAATGCTGGATGGAAGGCCTCTGAGAGAATTAATGCACAGTTTATGGAAAAGGGAATCACTCCCCTCTTTCTCGATCTTGACCCCCATAAAGATCCGGACGACTTCCTCAATGCCGAGGGGCGCAATGCTTTGGCCAAGAGGATTGAAGACGCAAAACCTTTTATTGATACCCAGCTAGAACGCCTGATTCCACGAGAGCTGCCCGAGCTGGCCGAACGTAAATTAGAACTCTTGAATCAGGTCTTCGAAGTTCTAAGTCCTTTAAAAGACTCACTTTCAGCTACGGAACGTGCCGTGGCCTGGGCAAAAAAATTAGGTCTGCAATCAGATTCTTCTACGATAATTCGCAATTACTCCGAATATATTAAAGGTAATAAAACAGCTTCATCCCCTACTGCTCCAGCAGTGGAATACGATGGCCCTCCTCCCGGTTGGGAAGAAGAAAATCCTTTCGGTGGTGAAGTGCATGAAGAGCGAGTGAATATTGAAAGGCATATCACCTCCGTTGAAACACGCCTCCTGCAAAATCTGGTCCAACATCCAGAACTTTTATTATTAGATGAAATGGCCGAACTCCTTGATTTTGTGGGAAATGATGAGGTAAAAGGTTATATTTTAAAGCTAAGAGAATTAATGTACGAAATCGATGAATCCGAGTATCCATCGATCGTAAATAGCTTGATGAGTGATGAACATTATTCGGCCGAATTAATTGCAATCGCCGGTGGTGCTCTCTACAGATTTAGAGAAACTTCTCTGAATGAAAAAGTCGCTCACAAGATGATAGAAGACATTAAAAAGAAGCTTCAAGTGGAACAACTTTTAGAAGAAAAAAACTTCTTAAAGCAAAGGCATCTTTCGGCCCAAACCAAAGAAGAGCAGATGGACATCCTCTCTCAACTTATGACGGTCGATAAAAAACTTGCTGATGTTCGACGTGGACCTAACACAAAGTAATGGCCTTAGGGTTACAATTATATTTAGGCTAAACCAATAAGGAGAGCTAATGTCAGTTGTTGGCGCATTTATTAACTCCAAAGACTTCTCAAAACTACTGATTAAAGGGAAAGATCAAAGCTATCTCACACCAGAAGAGATAAACGACGCCATTCCCGCCAGTATCATTGATCCCGCTATGATTGACGAGATCATGTTTACAATTCAGGAAGCGAGAATTGAAATTAACAATCAGGAAACCGAAGAGGATGATGATGGCATCCGTTTAGACGGTACTGAGATTATTGAAGAAACTCTTTCTAAAGAAGAGAAAGCAGAACTTAAGTCAGCTTCAACAGACCCTGTTAAGCTCTACCTTAAGAGAATGGGATCCGTTGCCCTCCTTACTCGTGAAGGAGAAGTAGAGATCGCCAAAGAAATTGAAGAAGGGGAAAGAGAGATTATCCTTTCTTGCCTTAAGTCTTCTCACGCCCTTAACGAAATCACGACTCTAAAAGATAAAATTGAATCTCAAGAGAATCAGAGTGAATTTGTAAAAGAACTCGTGCGTGGTCTAGATGATGACTCATCAACTCGTGAAATCAATAAATATCAAAAAACGATTTACGAAGTTTGTGACTCTATCTCGACGCTTCTTAAAGAAGTAGAAAACGAAGATGGTACTCTTAAGAAGTTCGACGAAGAACAATCTAAGCGCAT
>JBFHGF010000196.1:0-6207 GCA_041583335.1 Bacteriovoracaceae bacterium | reverse complement strand
TCAAGCACGATATCAGCGCTCGATGCAATTTTCTGTAGTTTGAGGTTCATCTCCAAGTTATCACTTAATCCGTAGTGAGTGAGCTCTTCTTCAAGGCGCTCGAAGGCCTTGAACTGATAAGATTTGAAGGCGCTAACTTGCGCGCTATATTCGAGCTCTCTTACTTCATCCCAAAATTCATTGAGCGAGAAATTCGTGACTTCTTTATGGCGACCAACGATGTCGATAAAGTTGCGATTCCAATTATCACCCGTAACGGGATTAAAGCGCCCTTGGGTATAGGTTCCTGACTTGGTATTGGAGGCCAAAGGATTGACCAGTGGTATGAAGGTTAGGGAACCAGCAAAAGGTACTTTGGAGAAGAAGTTCATGAGCTCCCAGATCACGGGATTGCCCTGTACTTCGGCGCCATGGACACTGGCCTGAATGTGAACGTGAGGCCCTTCTTTTTCTCCGGTGAGGTCAAACTTCTTGATCTCAAGAGGTTGACCGTTAGAGAGTTGATTCACTTTGATATCTTCGCGAGAAAAAGTTTTCATAAATTTATACCAGCCAGTCTTCGGCCTTCTTAGGGTTTCTGGGGATCATGACATTACCATCATACATAATCACTTCTGCAGGAAGATTGTGGCATAAGAAAAAAGGCATGCCCTCGGTAAAGCCATAGGCCCCCGCTTGATGGAAGCATAGCCAATCACCGGGCGATGTATCTGCGGGCAAGTTAAGGGTTCCCAAATTATCGAGGGCCGTACATAGAGGTCCATGGATTTGAAACTTCTTAGGGGCGGCCGTAGATTCACGAAAGAGGTTCACGGGAAAGGGCTGACCGGTAAGGGCCGGTCTTGCGATATGGTTAACCCCACCATCAAGGATGAGAAGTTCTTGGCCGCGCACCGTTTTACGATCAATGACTTGAGTAAAGTAGTGGCCATAGGGACCTACGGCGTAGCGACCGAGTTCCATCCAGATTTTATCCCAACCGTATTGCTCCTTCACTGAGTGCAAGATGGTTAGCACGTCGAGGAAGTCCACATCCTTTTCGCTATCGGCATAGGGAATGCCAATGCCCCCACCGAGATCAAGAATTTCGGTGGCAATACCTAACTTCTCGGCGAGAATATGGGTTTCTTCGGCAATCTTATGCCAAATGGTCTCTAGTCTTTTAATGTCCAGAATATTGCCCCATTGAAAGACATGGAGTCCTCGAATATCGAGGTTATTTGTCCTGGACATATCAAGCCTTAACCAAGAAGAGCTATCTTCTCCAAAGGGAGTGATTTGATTGCCTCCCAATACAGAGGTTCCCTCCTCCCATTCCATCTGCACGCGCAAAAGGACTTTGGGTTTCATATTCATTTCACCGGCAATGGTGTTGAGCCAATAGACTTGATTGAGTGACTCACACACCACGATTTGAATATTTTCTTCCAAGAGTTCGCGTAGATATTTGCGGCTCTTAGAAGGACCGGTAGAGAGCATATTTTCAGGGCGAATTCCTGAGCGCAGAACTTGTTCGATCTCACCTTTGGAGGCGACATCAATGCCAAAGCCATTATTTCTAAAGACCTTTAATATGGCCGAAAGGGGATTGGCCTTACAGGCGTACCACAGGCCAATATCATCGGTCATAATGCGCGATAGATTATTCAAATGTTCGTTGAGTCCATCGAGATCATAGAAGAAGAAAGACGAATCCAAACGTTGGATCGTCTTTTCTATGGCCGTGCGTTGTTGTTCAGTAAATCGACGAGTAATGGGCACAGGATTCTCCTAATAACTACCTTAAGAATTGCTCAAGCTCTAGCGATGCATCTGACTTCTCGTCACGATACTTAACGATCATGGCACAATTCATGGCCAGACCTTGTTCGCGGGCCCAAGCAAGTTTTTCGTTTACCGGACGTGAACCTGGAACCACTACCGCACCAGCTGGAATGGGCTCATCTGCACCAAGCACTCTTTCGTTGACACAGTCATATACGGGAACACCTTTAGAGAGGATCACTCCCGGGGCGATTACTGCGCGCTCAAGAACTTGCTTACCTTCAACGATAACCGCACCAGCACCGATGAAGGCATTATCTTCAATCACTACGGGAGCGAGTCCGATAGGCTCAAGAACCCCTCCAATTTGCACACCGGCAGAGAGGTGGACATTCTTTCCAATTTGGGCACAAGATCCCACGAGGGCGTGAGAATCCACCATGGTTCCTTCGTCGACGAAGGCCCCAACATTGATATAGGCCGGAGGCATGATGATCACACCAGAGGCAACATAGGATCCTCTTCTTACGGAAGATCCACCGGGAACCATTCTTACCTTGTCTTCAGGGGTAAAGCGGCGAGGGGCAAGGTTATGCTTATCAACGAAACCTGTGAAGGCCTCGGCAGAGAATTCTTTAAGTTCACCAGCTTTGAAAGCGGCGAGGATTCCTTGCTTAACTTCGGTATTGGCAACCCACTTACCATCGATCTTATTGGCCGAACGAAGAGTTCCCGCTTCAAGCCCATCTAAAATTTCAGTCCATTCCATTTCTTATTCCTTTGTTATGTAATCTTACTTTGTTTGTTTCTTATACCAATCGTTGATACGAATTGAGGCCTCAAGCACAGTGGCCGCTTGGGCCAGGTCTTTATGAGAAAGAGGTAGCTTTAACACAGGCGTAGCAATACGTTTTTGCTCGGCCAAGAGCCTCTTTACTGGGATCGGGTTCGATACACAGAAGAGCGCACCGGCACAGGCATCCCACAGACTGGCCTCTTCGGCCGTCAGCTCTCCTGCCAGAGTCTTTTCTACATAGAGGTGAGTCGCTGTGGGCCATGCATTAGAGGCCACGCTCACAAGCCCCTTACAGCCGTGCTTGGCAAATTCAGGCAGCAGGCCATCATCACCACTATATACTGCGGCATTAGGAGCGGCCGCGCGATACTTCTTGAAATCTTCTACAGAACCAGAAGCCTCTTTAATGGCCCACAACTTGGGGTGATCAGCAAGTCTTTTAACCGCATCAAAGCTCATGGCCTTTCCGGTTCTTCCGGGAACATTATAGAGCATCACAGGAACTTCAGATAAATCCATCAGGGCCTTATACCACTGATACTGCCCCTCAGTTTCTGGTTTCGCATAGAGGGGAGTTACAACTAAGATGGCATCAATGGCGAGGGTGTTCAGGTAGCTCACCCATTCCTTGGTCCCAACGAGTTCAGCTCCACCAACGCCTACCATAATAGGAAGACCGAGGGCCTCTCTTTGTTTGAGGGTGTGCTCAAGTAGAGCTTTCTTCTCAGACAAAGTCATATTTAGCGACTCTCCGGTAGAGCCAAGAACCACAAGACCATTATTGGCCTCTTTCTGTTCTTGTAAGAGTTTGTCGTAGCTGGTGAAGTCAATGGTGCCATCTTCATTAAAAGGGGTAACGATGGCCGTCCATAGAGGGTAGTTATTTAAATCAGTCATAATCATTCCTTTTATAATAATTCTTTAAGGGCGATATCTTCGAACCAAAAATAGCCCGGTTCAATTTCATTATTTAATATTTTCTTCGCGGCCCATACGGCGCCGTTAGCAAAGACTTTACGATCGTGGGCCTCGTGAATCAGGGTGATCGTTTCACTAGGACCTTTGACATCTAGCCGGTGGTAACCCACTACGTCGCCGGTGCGCTCACTGGTGATTTCATCCATGGTTTGTTCAAGACCTGACCACTCCTTCCACTTAAGGGCCGTCCCCGAAGGGGCGTCGAGCTTCTTCGTATGATGGATTTCATGGATATGTGAGGTCATTGTCTCACCAAAGAGTTTAGGGGCTTCGGCCATCACTTTGATGAGCTTGTGAACGAGATTCATACCCAATGAAAAGTTATGCCCTTGAATCCAAGTCATCTTATTTTCTTTGAGGTATGTTTTGAGCTCTTGCGGCCACTGCACTCCAGTAGAACCACTAACGATGGATACTTTTGCTTCTTTGATCATGTCCAAGTATTCATCGAGCACGGTTCCCGGAAAGAAGCTGATGATCACATCGTGCAGCTTTAGGGCGTCAACTGAAGGGGGGTTCTCGCTGTGAAAGACCGTATGACTAATGCCTTGTTCTTCGCAGACGGCGGCAACCTTAGATCCGGTTTTGCCTCGACCCAGGATAGCTACTTTCATTAGGCATTCTCCTTAGGATTTTCGATAAATTCTTTGTGCAATAGAGTGATGGCATTTGCGGCCTGCTCATCTTTAACCACAAAGCAGAAGTTATGCTTAGAAGCACCCAAGCAGATCATGCGCACATTGATACGCTCTTCTTGAGTGGCCGTATTTACCAAGGCCGTGAAAATCGTTTGGGCCAGACCTGGGGTGTGGTTGATATTATTTCCAATCAAACTGACCAAGGCCAAGTTCTCTTCAATTTGTACCGAGCCCAGATCGCGTAGAGCTTCAAGAAAGCCTTTCTTCAGGAGAGTTTCTTTTTCAACGGTCATCGCTAGAGAAATCTCAGAAGTGGTAATGGCATCAACGGAGATTTTGTACTTATCGAAAATGCTGAAGACGCGAGATAGATAGCCGTAAGTATCGAGCATCTTCGGTGTGGTTAGAGTGAGGAGAACTTGATTTCTCTTGAGCGCCATCGCACGAATTAGCGGCTGATACTCACAGTGCTCACGAATCCATGTGCCCGGAGCTTCCGGTTCATAGGAGCTGCCCACAAAGCAGGGGATGCCCGCCCTTTGCACAGGGGCAAGGGTAGTGGGGTGCAAGATCTTGGCGCCAAAGACCGCCAATTCCGCGGCCTCTTGGAAAGTGATTTCATTAATAGGAGTGGCGTGGGGACAAATGCGCGGATCCGTGGTGGCGATTCCTGCAACATCAGTCCAGATTTCAAGTAAGTCAGCGCCAATGGCCTCGGCAAAGAGTGCGGCCGAGTAGTCCGATCCCCCACGACCTAGAGTTGTGGTTTCGCCTTCTGCTGTAGAGCCAATAAAGCCTTGGGTAACGTAGGTGAGTTCACCGTACTTAGCGGGATAGAGTTGCTTGCCGCCGAGGTGCTTAATCTCTTCGATTTGAGCGGCACCTTTTCCAAAGTTATCGTCGGTGCGAATCACTTTGCGGGCATCAAAGGTTTCGGTTTTCTTATTTTGAATACGCCCTAGGGCCGCGGTCATCAGAGGGGAGCTCAAACGCTCGCCCAGACTCAGGAGTCGATCCATGGCCTTGGGGGGAGCGTCTTTAAGAAAGGCCATCCCCTTGGCCAGGGTTTCCAGTTCTTCAAGAAGAGTGTTGATCTCTGTAATGGTCTCAGCACTCGCTTCCAGATCAGAGGCAATGCCCAGGTGGTTTTCTTTGATGGCCGACAAAACGGCGGTTACTTCTTCAATATTTCCGAGTTTCGCCTTTTCACTGAGGTCAATGAGGTAGTTGGTTGTTCCATAGGTGGCGCTAACAACGACAATCGAAGATTTGCGATCGGCGGCAATCTGCGCGGAACGAGTAATGGCCGTGGCATCTTTCATGCTAGAGCCACCAAACTTGGATACGATGACTTTTAAGTCAGACATAGTTTTTTCTCCCATAATCCTTTAAGGGCGATGATTTACTGTAACTTCTTATAATCCTAGTAAATTACGCCGTTATTGTTTCACAATTTTAGGGGAAAAGAAAAGGTCGTCAGAGAATAAAGTGGGAAGAAATCTTCCCTTTAGGTAGACTCTGAAAGCGCTCCACAGCAAAAGTTTTTCTTGCTACGACAGCCCTGGGGATTCAGCCCCAGCAACCAACCAGACATGTGCGATTGTTCATGACTAGCTTCGGCAAAGATTCCCTCAATTTTGTGATCATAGATGCTGCACCGACATTAAAGCAGTGCTTATCGCCATCTCCCACAAAAATCCTGATCTTTGCGCCTCTTCCAATTGAAGATAACGATAACCGAAGATTTGTACCTTGCCAAACGCATTTTTGAGATGAATGCTGTATGTGTAAAATTTTAATCAATTGAAGGACAAAATATTATGGCAAAGCTAAAGTTAGGAATGATTGGATGGCGTGGAATGGTGGGCTCTGTGCTCGTTGAGCGCATGGTGAGCGAGGGTGACTTCGATCACGTGGATGCAGTCTTCTTCTCCACCAGTCAGATGGGAGAAAAGGCCCCTGAACTCTCCAGTGAGGCGACGTTATGGGATGCCCATAAGCTGGAAGACCTAATGCAGATGGAGGCGATCC
>JBFHGF010000195.1:0-6222 GCA_041583335.1 Bacteriovoracaceae bacterium | reverse complement strand
TCAACGACTATGGTCGAAGCCTATCTAAAGAAATGATGAGTACATGGAACTTGTTCAGTCACTTCGAAGACCCCTACTATGGGCTTGCCAAAAATACTCCTAACGTAAAATTCGGAGGACAATACAGAACCGTTCAAATCCATGCTGAAAATGATCAGGTAAAATTGAAACGGCAATTCACCATGCAAAATAATGTTGAATTTGCCATCAAGTATGCTGAAGCTTTCCTTGTAGGAACCATTGGTACCAAAGAAGGTCCCGACAATTCTCCCGATAAAAATGAGTTCCTCAGCGAAAGACACTACATCCAGTGGCAGACTTCTCCAGAAACCCAAGTGAGGGCCGGTAAGTACAGACAACAGTTTGGTATTAATCAACCTAACCACACCCGTTTCACGAAGTCCTCCACTGGATTTGGTTCTTACTCAGAAAGTTATAATTTAGATATTACCAAGTTCTATGAATGGGGCGAGCTCAACCTTTCAACCTCTCTAGGTAATCTATGGACGAGTAAGTCAGAAGATGATGAAAAACGCAATGTCGTCGCCAACTTCACCCATTATGTTGGTGGGAACTCTAGACTGGGAGTCAGTTTACTTAGAGGACAGGCACGCAACTACAAACGCTCTATGCTAAGTGCTCATGCCATCTTCCCTATTTTCAAAAACTTTATTGGAAGAAGTGAAGTGGTTTATGAGAATAAATCCAACAAGACAAGCAATGGCCTTAGTGATCCAATCAAAGCGATATATGGTGATCATCAATACGGCTACAAACTCTTTAAAGGCTTCATGCCCTACTTTGTATTTGAGCACTCTCAGACAAATCTGTCTGACAATGGAACATTGATCTTATCACCGGGAGCAGGTTTTCAGTTCTTACCTATTGCGCACGTAGAATTGCAGGCTGAATACCAAAAAAGAAATTACAAAAACCAGCCAGGAAATCCCGAAGATAGAATCTTCTTAACCATGCACCTCTACCATTAAAAAAGAAAGTCACTCTGTTCAGTGGGCCGTTTTAGTCTTTTCGATAGAAGCAGCCCACTGACTCTTGATTTCGCATGGATGCGGCCAAGACTTGATAGGCCACCTCGACTCCATTTCTTAAACCAATAAGCTCATCGCTAAGTAGGGCGTGTTTGTAGAACTTCTGAATTTCTTCGTGCAACTCTTTAAACATAGCAGCGCCTCGTTTCAAACGATTTGAGGTTCGAGTCAGCCCCACATAATTCCACATGGTCTGCTTCAAGGTTAGCATGTCTTGTTGGATCAAAGCAGGATCAGCAGGTGCGTATCCATTCTTCCACCCTTTTATCATATTGCTGTCATAGAGATCCCAGTTTTCGATTTCTTTAACAATCGATTCAGCGGCGATATAACCCCAAACCACACCTTCGGCCAAGCTTGTAGACGCCAAACGATTGGCCCCATGAAGCCCCGTGCAGGCAACTTCTCCTACAGCATAAAGACGATCAAGGTTAGTGCGCCCTTCAAGGTCTGTCTTAACCCCTCCACATGTATAGTGAGCAGCCGGAACCACTGGAATGGGCTCCTTTGTGATATCAATTTTTTTAGCGAGACAGTGCTCATAAATCGTAGGAAATCTTTCTTGAATCCACTTCGCATCTTTAAAGGAAATATCTAAGTAAGCGCAGTCATGTTTCGTGCGAATCATCTCCTCATCTATTGAGCGCGACACTACATCACGAGGAGCTAGTTCACGCTGAGGATGATAACGCTCCATAAAGGCCTCCCCTTCAGAGTTGAGAAGGATGCCCCCTTCACCACGAACTGCTTCACTCACTAAGAATCTTCTATGACTAGAACTATCAAAGAAAGTGGTGGGGTGAAATTGAATAAATTCCATATTGGTCAAAACGGCTCCGGCACGTTTGGCCATGGCATGACCATCTCCTCGCGCTCCCTCGGAGTTAGAGTGGTGTAAATATAATGACCCCACTCCACCAGTAGCAAGAATTGTTACCTTAGCAAGAACCTTGTGAACAGCACCCTGGTCACGATCAAAGACATAGGCTCCTAAAACTTTATTATCTTCATAACGTTGTTGTAGAGAAATCCCATGGTGTAGAGGAGTTATCAAATCGATGGCCGTATGGCCTTGCAAGAAACTCACATTGGGAAATCGCTCTTTATCATTGAGAAAGTTAAGGAGAGATATTTGAATTTCTTTTCCCGTATAATCACCCTTAAAGAGGATGCGTGGAAATGAGTGAGCCGCTTCTTTGGTGAAACAAAGGTTACCCTCTGAGTCCCTCTCAAAATCAGTATGGGCATTATCAATTAAAACTTCTTTTAGAATTTTTCCAGAACGTTGTTCTAAAATCTCTGCGGCCTTAATATTCGAAGTCCCCGAAGAAGCCACTTGAATATCATGAACTAGATCTTTGTGGATTTCCCCTTCACTGGGATAGATGGTTCCCCCTTGGGCCCATACCGTATTTGAAGTTTTCGGGTCATACTCACGGGTAATAATTCCAACGCGTAAATTTTTAGCGGCCAATTCACTGGCACAAACAAGCCCTGCTACTCCAGAGCCAATCACTAGGGCATCAAATTCAAATGTACTCACTATTATTTCCTCGAATATTTAAAAGAAATGTCTACAGCGGGAGCATCATAAGTTATCGCCCCAACACTAATCGCATCGACTCCCTCAATTAGGTAATCGTCTAAATTAGAGAGGCGAACACCACCTGAAACTTCAATGGTTGTATTTTCTCTTTTCTTTGGAATCACTTTCTTAATTAACTCAGGGGTAAAGTTATCCAACATAATATGATTAATACCAAGCTCGATGGCCTGGTTAAACTCGCCTTCACTATGAACTTCAAGTTCAATCTCATTATAAAAGGCACCCATATCTTTAAAGAAGTTAATGGCCTGCTCAACTCCACCAAAGAAAGTCTTGTGGTTGTCTTTAACCATCCACATATCCGTTTGGCCAAAGCGATGGTTTTTCCCACCACCAATACGCACAGCATACTTCTCCAGCATTCTAAGACCTGGAGTCGTTTTTCTTGTATCTAAAATTGTAACTTTATATTTCTGTGCCTTTTCCACATACTGAGAAGTATAAGTCGCTATATTGGAGGCCCTTTGCAAGAGGTTAAGTGCAATTCGTTCACCAGTTAAGGCCTTAGCAAAAGGAAGTGTACCCAAAGAAATTTTTGTTCCCTTAGCAAGCTTCTTTCCTTCATATTGTGCAATCGCAGTTTGTGCAAACTCAGTCTCTCCCAAATAGTGAAAGGCGGCCTGAAACCAAGGAAGCCCCGCAAGCACAAGATCACTTTTAATATAGAGATCACAACTCACTTCATCTTCGGGAAGGGACTTCATATAGAAGAGGTTACGAGAGAGATCATCTTCAGCAAAGTACTGGGCCATATCCTTCTGGACAGCGAGTTGAGTTAAATTCATGGCGGTATGCCTCCAAAAAATGATTACCCCTGTGTTTTAGGCCAATCTTTACCATTAGTTAAGTCTTTTTCATTACACGTCTACATGAATCTAAAACTCATAATGCAACCAAGGTTTATCATACTCACCACTCTTATTCTCCTATGCCTCGCTCCCACCAAAGAGCGCACGAATTCCCGTCCACTCCCTCAAATCAAGGGCCACCCCATCCACACTTCCTACCTCCTCGGACTTAGGAATACGGTCCCAAAGAACCTTGCTTCGGTCCATAAAGCTTTAGGAATTCAACACTTTATGACCCCTTCAGGCCTACACCTGAGCGTCTTCTCCTCTCTTATTTTCCTTTTGATTAAGAGAGGCCTTTATCGCTTCCTCTTCCTTTTGATCTTAGGGCTTCTTTCTTCTCGCTTTGATCACATTGATAGCTTTCAGCGGATGATCCTTTTTGCTGCACTCAGGCATAATCCGTGGATCAAAGTAAGTACAAGGCAGTCCTTCTTATGTACGTTTATAGTACTCTTCCCGCAGTACCTCACAAACCCTCTAAGTTACTGCCTCTCCTTCCTCTTCCTTGGCATTATCCTATGCCCAGGACCCTCTCTGAGAAAGCTTGGCTTTTTGATCATCGGTCAATTCATGGTCAGCTTCTGGTTCACCCAAAACTTTTACCTCTTTGGCCCTCTCTATGGTGCCTTGCTTACGGCCAGTTCCTTTCTTGTCTTTCCCCTCTTTCTCATCGAGTTTGTCTTCAGAATTGATTTCATTACTTCCGGATGGGTTTCGCTATTAGAGTTGCTCTTCTATCTGAAAGGTCCCGTTATCACTTTGCCCTTTCCTGGCCTTATTCCTTTCCTCATCGTCAGCTCTTTAAGAGTAAAGAAAATCGCCCTAGCGCTAGGTGTTTTCCTCGTCGCAGGAAAGCTCTACTCACCACGACTTCCACAATACCAATCACCAGCACCTATCGGAGCAAGAGAGGTTATTCAACTAAAGAATGGTGTTAAGCTGCTCTACCCTAATGGAATGCACTGCTATTCCCGCCTTAAGGCCGACCAATGGATTGATCACTGCTATAAGTAATTATTGAGCAAAGAAATGAAGAGATCTCTTCAAAGCATCGTCACGAATGGAATCGACTTCCATCAAAATCTCATGTTTGGCCGTAGGGTAGGTAACGAGAGTACAACTCTTGGCCTTCTTACAAAGTTTATTCTGCCGACGAGTAAAAACAACGGTATCGTCTCCCGCTTGCAGAAGAATGAGAGGGGTTTTAATTTTTCTATATTTAAAAGCAAAGTGATTATTTGTTCCTAGGGCAGAGCCAATCCAGCTCACCGTCACACCACCGAGGTGAAATTCAGGGTAGTGATCAAAGAGGTATTGCTTCATTGTGAAGCGGGCCTTGCTACCTGTAACTTCATTTCCTTCAAACACTGAACGCTCATATCCTTTCTCACCAGGTGCCCAATCCTCCCCTTTACCAATTACACGAAGAGAAGAGGCATAGGCCAAAGCAATTAAAGGCCTATACTTTCCCGTATCAGGCTCTAACATTGGAGAAGAAACCACGGCCTTATCAAAAAGGTCAGAGCGTTCGGCCATCACCATCAAGGCAGCAGCGGCACCCATGGAATGGGCCATCAGATAAGTTTTCCTTGCCCCAAGCTTGGCCACAATCGTATCCATAAACTTTTCAAAGTCTTTGGCATAATATTTAAAGCGCTTAACATGACCCTTTTCAGGATTGGGAAGTAATCGCTCCGATCCCCCCTGCCCACGATGCCCAAGCATCGCCACGTCATAGCCTCTTTGGTAAAGGTCATAAGCAAGTTCGGAATATTTAAAAATGGGCTCATTACGCCCCGGAAGAAGAACGACCACTTCGTGTTTGGCCTGGGCCGTTTCATTGATCAATACACCATACTCAAGTCTCAACCTGTTATCATGTGACATCATGTAGTCGAGTTGAGTTTGCTTCAGGAAAAAGGGAAAAACTTCATTTTCCCATTTTTCCATATAGCCGATTTCTGAAATCGCATAACTAAAAGAACCAAAGAAAATAGATACTATCAGGAATGTGAATTTCATAAAATCTCCTAGTATTTCAAGAGCTCTAATACACCTTGATATACGTCATCAGTTTGAGGAAGAATTTCTTCTTCAAGTTGCGGACAATAAGCAACGTGAACATCCATACTGGTCACACGTCTAATGGGCGCATCAAGTTCCTCAAAGCACTCTTCATTCACACGAGCAGCAATCTCTCCAGCAAATCCTGACGTCTTGTGTTCTTCGTGTGCAATAAGAAGGCGATTCGTTTTCTTAAGAGAAGTTTTAATCGCTTCCATATCAAATGGAGCTAGAGTTCTAAGGTCGATAACTTCAACACTATAACCTTCTGCCTCAAGCTTCTTGGCCGCATCAATAGATTTTTGAACAAGGGCTCCCCAAGTCACAACCGTTGCATCTCTCCCCTCTTTGGCCACACGAGCTTTTCCAAAAGGAATCATATATTCCTCACCTGGGTCAGCACAGCGGTTATATCCTTGGTAGTAAAGGTGCTTATGCTCTAGGAACATTACCGGGTCATCTGCTTTAATCGCAGTACGAAGAAGTCCAGCAGCATCAGCAGCATTAGATGGATAAGCAACGCGAAGCCCGGGAATATGAGTATAGAGAGACTCACCTGTTTGAGAGTGGTAAATTGACCCGCCTCTTAAATATCCACCAATTGGCACACGGATAACAAGAGGACAAGAGAAGTCACCACCTGAGCGATAAC
>JBFHGF010000194.1:0-6272 GCA_041583335.1 Bacteriovoracaceae bacterium | reverse complement strand
GGGAGTCAATTTTATTGCGGATATGATCACGAATACTATTTTTAGCTGCGCTTTCAAAGGGGTCAACATAGGGGCTTTCGTCAGTTAAGGCATTTTGAAGACCAGGCACTTGGTTCTGTGAATTATCTCCTGGAATTAAACTAAAGGTCTGTACGGGTTGAATCCTTTGCATAAGTTTGAAGAAGTCACCTTTATTCATATTCATGGCCTGACATACTTCCTGCTCAGTGGCCTCTCTACCTAGATTACTCTTTAGTTCAGCACTTACTCTTTCTACAGATTTGATTTTATCTCGAGTGGCACGACTGGCCCAATCAAGAGAGCGTAGCTCATCAAGAATTTGTCCACGCACTCGATACTCGGCATAAGTCTTAAACTTAACCCCTTGCTTAGGGTCATACTTTTCAATGGCATCAATGAGGCCAATCATTCCACAACTAATGAGGTCGTCCAATTCATAATTGGCCGGCAGTTTCATGTAGATCTTTTTGGCGATAATTTTCACCGTACTGAGGTACGATACGATAATTTTATCTTTGTCTTGCTGCTTCAACTTTCCCGGGGCGAATTCTAGAACTTTAGCTTTACGACTCATGAACGATCTCCTCACATTAATCATAGAAAAACAGTGCTTTTCACTGGTAATGCCCATTATAAGTTGCGATCTCCTTATCCCCGAGGCTTTTTATCTCCTTTTCAAAGAATCGAGTATTTACAGCGTTTCTTCGCTCATAGGCCCTTTTATTTCAGTTTAGAGTGCCTACAAAAAGTGGCAAAAGTCCCATATCCCTTAAAAACCTAGCTTAAGCAGCGCCTTGAATTGCCTCAACGAAAAATAGCTTTTAACGTCAAGAAAACTTAACCAAATAAGTCCCATGAGATGCCGAAAAGAATTAAAGATAGGGCATAGAAAAGACCGACACAGACAAAGTACCTACAAATAAAAAAAGCTTATGAATCAAATTAAAAAAATTCTGACTTTCTCCCATCACCCAAACTTCTGTGAAGAAGTAGGAGAAAAATTAAACTTTGACACCTCTCAAGTCACCGCATGCAGTGAACTCAAAGAGGCCTTTGACCTCCTTTCCCAAAAAAAATTCGATGTCTTTATTTTTCAAACCTTTGATTGTATCGATGGAAATTATCAAGGTCTCAATGAAAGTGACCTCGATATCCTCATCTACTATGCCAATAGTAATGATTCGATCAATCGTTACATGAGATTTCTTCCTCTTGATCATGATAGTGCTCAAGCAAAGAAGGCCGAAGTTGTCTATGAAGAGTTCTATGATCGCTACTTACTGCTCCTACCGGCCGTAGTGCTTTCTGAGCTTAAACTCGAGAACCTCTTTGTCGATGAAGAGAGAAGAATGTTATTTGAGCTAGTCAATACCCTTGATAGCGCCTGCGATCATTTAGATGAACAGTTAACCCAAATTCAAGGTGGAACGGCTCAAGAAGATCGCCACATTGAAGTCATCAACGGTCACTTCGATGAGGTCGATCAATCTATTGTGCGGGTTTCTGGAAAAGCTAACGAAGATGAAACTCTCTCCCGTGTCTCGGGCTACGTTGAAGAAGAGGAGTCTATCTCTCGCGTCTCAGGATCCGTTGAAGAAGATGAGTCTTTCTCTCGTGTCTCGGGATCCATTGCAGAAGAAGATGATTCTTTCTCTCGTGTCTCGGGATCCATTGCAGAAGAAGATGATTCTTTCTCCCGCGTCTGCGGATCAAATGAAGAGGAACAAGGAGAATCCTTTGCGCGCATCTCAGGCGCAATCAAAGAGGATGATTCTTTCACACGTATCCGCAACACAACACAAACACCTGATGATCAAAATGTATCTTTTAGAGTTGAAGATCAATCAAGCAAAGCTCAATTCTCTCAAACCTTCGAAAGCGATTCAGGCAATGAATCAAACTTTCAAGCTCCTATCAAGGCAGAGAACGCAGAAACTTCACAGAATATGAAGGTGAAGAACCTAGGTGGCCAAGAAAGTCATCATGGCCCTGAACATATGAAAGTCAAACACCTTGAGGGCAAAGAAAGAGAAAAGCAAGCCCCTCAGGGGCAGCATAATGATATCGACCTTCGCAATAAGAATGGGCAAACTCCCCTTATGATCTACTGCTTAAAAGGTGAGCATGAAAAGGCCATGGACTTAATTAATCAGGGAGCGAAGACTTCACTCAAATGTAAAAGAGGTCTTAGCGTACTCCACTACGCATGTGCTCATTCTCAAAGCATAGGAGTTGTTAAGTATCTGGTTGAAATTGAAAAACTAAAGCTCACAGCAAGAGATGCTAACGGGCTTGATCCCTTGGCCATCGCCGTAAAGAGCGACTGCTCTGAAACAGTAAAGTGGCTTCTTGCTCAAGGAGCGAGAACTCAGGCAAAAATTAATGGACTTCCCCTGCTTCATTTTGCTGCTACTCACAATAGCTTCCAAAGCTTCCTCATTCTCCTCTCCCAAGGATTGCCTCTGCACCAAAAGTGTGGTCATGGTATGACGGCCGAGCAATTTTGCAAGAATAAGAGGAAACTCCCCTTTCTTAAGGCCTTAAAGGCCTATAGCATCCTAAATAAGAAGAAAGAGGCCGCCTAAAAACTTTCCTTTCCCTCTAGTGGAAACATTCGCTATACTCCTGCTAGATTACTAGCTAGGAGAATTAAATGAAATTTCTGCACACTATGATTCGTGTGAAAGATCTGGAAGCATCTCTGGATTTCTTCGTAAAAAAACTAGGCCTTGTGGAAACCAAGAGAAAAGAAGTTCCCGCGGGAAAATTTACTCTTGTTTACTTAGCAACAGCACCTGGAGAACCAGAAGTAGAACTTACCTATAATTGGGATTCTGAGGAGGTCTATTCTCAAGGACGCTTCTTCGGACATATGGCCTTTGAAGTCGACGATATTTATGCCAAGTGCGCTCAACTGGAAAAAGATGGCGTTACTATCAATCGTCCGCCACGCGATGGTTATATGGCCTTTGTAAAATCGCCTGAAGGACACTCCATCGAACTCCTCCAAAAAGGAGAACCTCTCGCTCCCCACCCTGACTGGGAAGGACGCGAAAGCATCGGGTCTTGGTAGTGGGTTTATAAACGCTTCACGGTACTTAATATGACAAAGGATACGAAGGACTACTCCGCCATTAAATTCAAAGTCTCCGAAGCCTTGGGGGAATGGATGAACTGCCTGTACCTAAAATGGGATAGGCAAGGTCAGATGGACTTTAACTTTATCCACCATACCGACAGTGATGGTGCTTCGGCCTTAACTAAAATTCAAGAAGCGGAGGGCTCCATTGTTCCCTCTGTACCGACCCAAAAGAAAATACTCAAAGCAAACTTTCTAGAAAAAATCTTTCTCTTAAAGAAATTTGTGAAGCTCACCAAACCTGTCGCCATCAATTGGGCGCAATCGAGGAAGGATACCACTGGAGTAGCTTCAAGCTTCTTCATAATGCGCTTCACTCTAGAGCAAACTCAGAATCTTGAAAGAGTGGCCAGTGAAAGAGGAGTGTCTGCAAACTCCCTCCTCCTCTGGGCCATTGATCAGGCAACCAGTGCGCTTCTCTTAAAAGAAAACTCGGAAAGAAAATGGGTGTGCCCCATTAATATGAGAGTTTCTCAACAAGAGCGCTATGGAAATCACTCGGCCTCTATTATTATGAATATTCTCTCTTCCTACAAAGATACCACTCCTGAGTTCTTTCAAAGCTATATTCGTCATTTTCTCAAATCTCAAATGCACTGGGGTTCACAAATTTATTCCAATATGGCCCGCTACATCGGTTTTAAGGGAACTCTTCATATCGCCAAAAAAATAAAGGAAATTGGAACTGGTGTTTTTTCCAATATGGGAGCTTGGCCCCAACCAGACACCCAGTGCTCAAAGGAATCAAATTCCATTGACCATCGTATGTTTGTCGCCCCAGCAACCCAGGTTCTTCCCGTGGCCTCTGGTGCCTTCATTTGGCAAGGAAGACTCTCCCTCTCCCTGCAAATTCATCCTTCCCTTCAGCAAAGTGAAGAGATGGCCCAAAAAGTCGCCCAAAAATGGGTGGAAAACCTTGGGATCGCAGAGGATTTTAAGGTTGATAAATATCACTGGAAAGATTTTGATCTGTGTCCAAAGCACCTGATCATCACCACTTAGCCAAACGACACATCGCACCCTTTTTGAAAGTTATTATACTTGAGCGAGTCCCTAGTGGTCTTGATTAAGTATTTTTGATATCTTTGCTTTGCTTCTTTTATCCCATTAAGACTTGGGATTATCGCAGGCCGGAGACTTTATGAGCACTGAAAAGCAATCGAAACTTCCCCACCTCGCTAGCGTTGAGAAAATCAATGTCGAATCTCCTGAGGCCTTCTTCACTCAATATGCGAAACCGGGAAAACCTGTAGTCCTAAAGAATTTTGCCAAAGACTGGAATGCTTTAGAAAAGTGGACCCCAGAATATTTCATTGAAAAATATGGAGATAATGAAGTTCAAGTCTATGATGGTGGTTTCTCTAAACCTGGAAAGTCTTATATGAGTAAGGCCAAGACGATGAAGTTTAGAGACTACCTCAATTCTATCCTCTACACCGGAAAAGACTTGAGAATGTTCCTCTATAATATCATCTCTAAAGCACCAGAGCTTAAAGAAGATGTGATCCTCCCTCCCCTTATGAAAGGTTTTTCCAAACGGTTCCTCTTCATGTTCTTTGGCCCCAAAGATGCCGTGACCCAAATTCATTACGATATCGACATGAGCCATGTCTTTCACACGGCCATCGTTGGTCGCAAGCGTTTTGTGCTCTTTGATCAAACAGAGAGTAAAAAGCTCTATCGCCATCCCTTTACCATCCGTAGCTATGTGGATGTCGACCACCCTGACTTCAAAAAGTATCCGGCCCTGAAAGAAGCTCAAGGTTATGAAGTCACTCTTGATCCAGGGGAAACCCTTTTCATCCCAAGTGGATACTGGCATCATGTTGTCTATGAAGAAGCAGGTTATGCCATTTCTCTAAGATGCCCTCATCACTCTTTTTTCAAAAGAGTGGAAGGCGTATTTAATATTCTCTTTATGCAAATGGTTGATCGCTTTGTGAATAAACTTGCACCGACAAAGTGGTTCAAGTGGAAAGAAAAGAAGGCCTTTAAGCTGGCCAAGGATTTCTAGCTGCTATGAATGATTTGATTAACTTTATCCAATCCATTGATGCCAATCAATGGAGTCCCCAAACTTTGAACTTAACAGCAGGACTTCTCACTCAAGAGAAAACTCCTGGAGTTCTTAAATTCACTCCTCATAAAAAGACTGACGAGCAGCTAGTTGTGAGCGTAGGAATTCATGGCAATGAAACCGCTCCGATTGAAATCACGTGGGATATTTTGCAGCAAATTAAAAGAGAAGAAATCAATCCCAAACTAGAAGTACTCTTTATCTTTGGTCACACTAAGGCCATGCTGGAGCATAAGAGGTTTCTCGACTTCAACCTCAACCGCTTATTTAGTGGGAACTTCGCGAACCATCAAGGAGCCTGTGAAGCCCCTCGTGCCCAGGCCCTAGAAGAAGTGGTGAGGCAGTTCTTTAGTGGCCCTAAACGCTGGCACCTAGATTTGCACACCGCCATTCGCGGCTCTCATCACGAACGTTTTGCAGTACGCCCCTATTATAGTGAAGACTCCATGGTTACAGAAAATGAACTCAACCTCTGTGCTTCCATGGGAGTTGAGGCCATTTTAAAATCGACTTCTCCTGCAACGACCTTTGCCGGATTCTCTGCAGGAAAGTTAAGCGCCCAATCTTTTACAGTTGAGCTTGGCCAAGTCAAACGCTTTGGAGAAAATGATTTGAGTCGCTTTCAAATGGCCAAGGAAACCATAAAAAAAATACTAAGCACTGGAAGCTGTAATATCTCAAGCGATCGCCCACTGCCCTTGATCTATAATGTAACGAAAGAGCTAATCAACGACAGTGAAGAATATGAATTCTATCTCGCTGAAGACTATCTTAACTTTAATCCATTGGAGGAAGGTCAGCTCATTGAAAGAAATAGTTCGGGAGAGCTCAAGGCCAAGGCAGGACAAAGTGTGGTCTTTCCCAACCCAAAGGTTCCTATAGGACAAAGAACAGGCCTATTGGTAGAAATTACTCAATAAACCAGTCCACCTCTCTGTAGTCCATCGGATTATAATCACAAAGATCCCCCGTTTCATTTAGGGTATTATCAAACTCACAGCGTACCTTATCTCGAACAAAGTCACTTTGCGTGAT
>JBFHGF010000193.1:0-6272 GCA_041583335.1 Bacteriovoracaceae bacterium | reverse complement strand
GGCCAATATGGTTTTGGACCCTTCAAAACAGATGGCCGTTGGCCAGTCTATCACAGCATCCCACATTAGACCGGGAATCAAGGGGACAACAGTCACTGGAAAAGCATATCCCATTCATGTCGGACGCCGTTCTCAAGTTTGGGAAATTGAGATTACTAATGAAGAGGGTAAGCTTGTTTGTAAAAGCTCTCTCACCATGGCGATTGTGGATAAACCTAAGAAATAATTATTTGGGTTTGTTTACGATATAAACCTCGTGCAGAGCAAATATTTCTCTAAAGTGGAAAGTTAGGGCGTCCAAAAGACTCCCTATTATTTTTACTGCTGGCCTATTACGCAAGAGAAAAGAGAAGCTTCCCAATAGTGTTCTCCCCTCAACATGGAGCTCACTTTCCATTACATATCCATCATAATCTTTTTTGTTAAGCTTACTCGCAAGCCAACTTTTCTTACTAAGGACAACAATACTTCGCCCCGTTCTTAAAACTTCATTGCTCTTAGGAAAGAAGCTAATCTGATCAATATCTTTATTAATCGATAGCTCCTTGATTCTTTTTATCCAATAGTCATCTTTAACATAGAATGCTCCAGACTTCGTAACAACAAGTTGATCACGCACTTTATCGGCTAGGCCCTTAGTCACCTCATTTGAAGTATAGTAGTCCAACAGACCTTTCCTCTTAAATACCTGGTCGAGATTCTCAGCATAACTAAATAAGGGTAAGAGTTCTTCTGTTGGAAGTTGTTCATCTGGCCTATTAAGTGTTTCTAGTAAAAGCTCTTTCAATGGTTTTATATATTCACTATCTTGAAGTTCACATTCCTTAATTCCATCTTCAAGCACTTTTCTGAGCACTTTGGGTTCCAAGACATAGGGACTTAAAAGTTTTGCATATCCTTTAGGAATAATCATGCAGACAGAAAGTGGTCTTTTCATTTGATTGAGAAACCCTAAAGTTTCCTTTAAATGGAGCAGTCCTGGCAAAGTCAAGACGTAGTAAAAGCCCACTGTTTTAAATATAGGTTCATTTATAATGTAATTTAAATTGTGAACGAATTGATTCCACTTAAGTCCATCTCTAAGAAACTCTCCTTCTTTACCATAGGGGTCAAAACTCACCATAAAGTCTACAGACTTGAATTGTTTAAAGTACACAAGAATATTTTCAATGTTTTTTTGTGGATAACTTAAGTTTGTATTATAAATAAGTTCAATCTTATGAGCGATTGCACGCTCACAGCACTCCCTAAGAAAGCTCAAGTGCCTCGGTTGCACCAGCACTTCGCCTGATGCAAAGTAAAGTTTCCTTTCTTCATTCCCTTTTAAAACAAGCTCTTCGAGCTCTCCCTCTCGATCAATCACGCTTGCACGATGGGAAATTCCAAGTTCTCGCTCTTTTTTCTCAATCCGAGAAGAGAACTCTGAATTACATGTTCTACAGGAAAGGTTACACAAATTGGAAACCCTATAATCGAGATAATATGGTTTACCATCATAATGACCGTCTTCTCGAGTTGCTTTTAGAATCTTATCCCCACCATCATCCAATTGAAATTTCTTGTAATAACAGTCATCTGAAATTTCAGCATATTCGCAATGAGAGCACAGGGAGCTGGGAAATTTTCCCTGCATAAGCTCCACTCGAGCTAACTTCATTTGTTTGGAGTTCCAAAAGTCTGAAAAGCTCTGATTTTGAGAGTTCGTAAAAGGTTTAGCTTGGCAACACAATGCTCTTTGGTCATTTGGCCCGATATATGAATGAATCCATGGAGCGAAACATTTGATTTTAGACATTAAACGAGATGATTTTTACCTTTTTCACTTAGCTCACGTCCTCGAGGGGTACGAATGAGAAACCCTTCCTTAAGTAAATAGGGCTCGTAGACATCTTCAATGGTAGAGCGGTCTTCTCCCAAGGTCGCACATAGGGCTTCAATACCAACAGGACCTCCACCATAATATTCAAGGATCACCTGTAGAATTTTTCTATCCATGCGATCAAGTCCATGTTCATCAATTTCCATTAAACTTAATGACTTCAACACCTGCTCTTCTGAAATATAAGAAGCTCCATCAACGAGTGTGAAGTCTCGAACTCGTCGAAGAACACGGTTAGCAATACGAGGTGTTCCTCGGGCACAGCGTGCAATATGGTTTTCTGCTTCCTGATCAATTTTCATTTCAAGTTTTGCAGCATTATTATTTACAATTTTCGCGAGATCTCCCGCTTCATAGTAATCAAAATGTAGGTTACCCATAAAGCGAGTACGAAGAGGGTTACTTAGAAGTCCAGCTTTTGTCGTTGCCCCAACCAAGGTAAAAGGCGAAACCTCGATCTGCATTGTTCGCGCACTAGGTCCCTGCCCAATGACAATATCCAAACGAAAATCTTCCATTGCCGAATAAAGAATTTCTTCAACTGAAATATGCATACGATGAATTTCATCAATAAAGAGTACATCACGAGGCTGTAGATTCGTTAGAATTGCGGCCAAGTCACCTTTTTTCTCAATAGCAGGACCAGAGATTAAATGAAGTTCACTGCCTAAACTTTGGGCAATAAGCATAGCAAGAGATGTTTTTCCAAGCCCCGGAGGTCCTGAAAGAAGGCAATGATCCATGGCCTGATTTCTGATATTGGCAGATTCAACCATCACTTTAATATTATCGACAACCTTCTTTTGCCCAATATACTCATTAAAACCTTGTGGCCTTAATCGATTTTCATACTGGCTTTCATTTGTTGTATTACCACCGGAGAGAAAGCGATTTATTTCCATCTTAGACCTCTTTTAAAACGAGATGTACCAGTTGCTCTGCCTTCTTAATATCTTTTTCAGCAAGAATTTTTTGCGCCATTGGTAGAACAATATCCTCTTTGAAGCCAAGTTCCTTACAGGCCATGAGTGTTTCTTCAAGAATAGGTCCACCGAGGGCCGTATCCATTGTGCTCAAGTTCATTTGATGATTTTCAACATGGACCATATGCGCTGGAGCATGAGTCGTCATTGTATGATTTTGTCCAGAGTACATGAGAACTTTTTGAATCTTATCCCCGAGATCCAAACAGATCTGAGCTGCTGCCTTGGCCCCCACTCCAGGAGCTTTAGTAAGGACCTTTTTATTTTCCAATTGTACTGATTGAATAATCGTATCTGCACCAAGGGCCGAAAGGAGACTATAGGCAGACTTTGGTCCAACCCCTTTTACAGAATTAAGAAGTTCGAAAAGTTTTTTTTCTCTCAAGGTTTCGAACCCAAAGAGCTCTTGGCCGCTATCTTTAAAAATATGAGAAATAAATACTTCAGCGAGTGAGCCTTCGACAAGAAGTCCAGTCATATAGATTTGGTATCCAATCCCATCTTTTGTTTTGATAATTAATTCTTTTCCATCACTGAAAAGAACTTCTCCAACCAGATAACCAATCATTATTTCTCCAAATGTTTAAAAGCTTGTTTTAATGTTGAACCTTTACTCGCCCCTGCATGCCCTTTTGAAGTAACGGGAGCATTTCTCATAAGTGCGTGGCAAACAGCGATGGCGAGGGCATCTGACTCATCATGGCGTTTAAAATCGATATCGCCACCAAAAATCATCTTTAAACTCTTCTCAACTCCTTCCTTAGTCGTAT
Source organism: Bacteriovoracaceae bacterium (assembly GCA_041583335.1). Lineage (GTDB taxonomy): Bacteria > Bdellovibrionota > Bacteriovoracia > Bacteriovoracales > Bacteriovoracaceae. The sequence goes on along the minus strand of JBFHGF010000193.1, from coordinate 2,640 downwards.
GACCATGTCCAGTAACAGAACTCTTTATCAAGTTAGGAGAATATTCAAAGACTTTGCCCTGATGAGTTTCCATAAATCCTGCAATCATCGCACCTCTGGCCTGGGCCAATTTTGACAATGCGGGAATAGATTTAACGTAGATAAGTGATTCAAAGGCCACTTCAAACGGGTCATACTTACCCGCAAGCTCTACGCAAGATGTGTAGATGAGCCCTAACCTATCAATGAAGTTATTCACCTTATCGTAAGTAAGAACACCTGAATCAATGTATTTTATTTTTCTGCCTTGAATCTCAATTACACCGTAGCCAGCTTTTCGAGAACCGGGGTCTATTCCAATGAACCTCATAGAGCTTATTCTAACTTGAAAGGGTCTCTACCGTCTATGAAAGCTTCACTCCCTAGGGAGAATAATATAGCGGCAATGAAACCCGATGATTCCTCTCAGAGGTGTAGTAATGATATCCATCGTTTGGCCGACACCTCTCCATTTAGATGTGCGTAATAAAAAAGAAATCGGCCCTAAACGCTCTTTCCTCACCTTCAACCTGCCCTCTTCAACCATCGACTCGATCAAGGACTGTGCATCAAACTTATTCTGTTGCCCACTATTTAAGATTCGACTTAAAAAAGTTGAGTCACTCACAATGAGACATGGAGAAGATTTTAAAAATGTGGGGTCACCTAGTTTTTCCTCAAGCACTTGCACCCCAGGAAATAGAAGTGTTGTTTCACCAAATTGGCGCCAGTAAGACTGGTCTGGACTTAAATCCCTTTTTATTTTTTCAGTACCTTTTTTAAGCGCTCTTTCTATAATATCTTTCGTTAACGGAAACTTTTGATAAAAAGAAAATAAATCCACCCTGTTAAATTTCTTATCCACATCAAGGGCAAACCTAAGCGCTTCACCTATCACTTCATCCGTATACAGCTCTCTCTCAATATGAGGTGCTCTATCTATAACCGCCAAAAGAACCTTTTTTAGCCCAGCAAGTACTATGGAATCCTTGGTATTTATATACTCAATGATCTCATGACATTGATCTCTCAGCTGATCTGGCCTAAGTAAAAAGGGACTAAGAAGTTTTTGATAAAACCCACCTTCCACTACCATATGAACTTCCGCATATATTTTTTCTTCAACAATAAAATCAACAAGCTCTTTATAATCTAGTAAAAAAGGTAGCGTTAAAGTGATATCAAAGTTATCAATTCTGAAAAGAGAGTCTTTCTTTATTTTTGCTACATGACTCTTAAACTTTTTCCATGAGAGACCATCCCTTACAAATTCCCCTGTTTCTCCAGCACCATCAATACTTACATTAAGAATAATCTCCTTGAAACTTGCCAACACCTCTCGATTTTTTTCCACTAAAGACAAGGGAAATTGCAAGTTGGTGTTGTAGGTCAATGTGATCTGACCTGCAAGCTGACGCTTATAAATGGAGCCCAGTAGTTCCCAGTGAGACTTTTGAAGAAACGACTCTCCATTGGCATAATATAAATTTCTTGTTTTTTCTGTTATTAACTTCTTTTGCTCTACAATGCGATCATTGAAGTTCTCCCCCTTCTTTTTGGGCTCAAGAACGGCTTCAATTTTTGAAGAGTATAATGGACTACATGTTCTGCACGACAAATTACAAGTATTGTTTCCCCGATAATCTAGAGAAGTAGGCACTCCTAGATAGGAACCATCCTCTTGCGTTTCAGATAGAATTTTCTCTTTCTCTTCAGCAGATACCTGAAATGTATAGATGGGAAGATTTGAGTGTTTATCTGCATCAAGACATACTGAGCAGTACTCTTTTGGGAGCTCTCCTTTGAGCATCTCCCTTCTAATGTCCTTTAATTCTTGAGAATTCCAATAATCCGCAAATTCTTTATTGCGACTTGAAAAAGGCTTGGCCTCACAGCAAAGACCTCTTTGACCCTCTGGTCCTAGGTAGCTGTGAATCCACGGGGCATAACAGATTAGATTCTTATGATCATCCATTGAATAATGGTACCATAGATTTTATTTTAGGACTCTCCACCCTTAACTTTTACGAATTGACCGACATAAAAAAGAAAGGCTCCGCCTACCAACTGAATCAACTCCATTTGGCCATAATCCCCCTTACTCAGTCCCGCAAAAAGACAAAGCCCAACACTCGCAAAACCGATGAGCTGCATGCCCAAGCCTATATAGAAAAACATAAGAGCTCCCCTTTTCTTTAAGTATGATTAGTCGGGCCTTAACATACTTTATCTACCTATTATTTCAACTAAAAATTTAGTCATTTTGTGCTCTTAACCTCGATAGTTTGGCTAGATAATCGATATTCCATCGACTATGATATTGGCCTATACATACACTTCACATCAAAGGATCTCTCGATGGCGGCACTTCTTAAGGCAAAGCCTATTGCTTCACGAATTTGTGAGCAACTCAATGTCGAATGTGAACGCATTAAATCCCAAGGAGTTATACCCTATCTAAAGGTTATCCTTGTTGGAGAGCATCCCCCAAGTGTTATCTATACCCGAAATAAGAAGAAGTTCATGGAAGATATGGGAGCAAAGTGTGACATCATAAACCTTCCAGAAGAGGTTACAGAGGACTTATTCCTTGCGAGTGTTAACGAAATTGCAGACAACACT
>JBFHGF010000192.1:0-6304 GCA_041583335.1 Bacteriovoracaceae bacterium | reverse complement strand
CTTGAGAATAAATTTGAGCTCGGTTTAACCACTTGGCTTTAACTCGTTAGGTTTTTAGGCATTAATCTATGAATAAGAGATCAGCGGCAGTTCTTCTGCCCTTAACTTCTTTGCCCGATCAAGCTCCTTTAGGAGTTATGGGCAAAGAGGCCTTTCATTTCATCGACCAGCTCAGTGCTGCTGGAATCGAATATTGGCAGATGCTCCCCGTTCATCTCTTTGATCAGTATGGCTGCCCTTACGCATCCCCTGCGGCCTTCGGAGGAAACCCTCTACTCTTAGGTATTGAATCTATTGATCATAAAATGCCACACTCCCCCCACGACATCAATTTTGATGAGCTCTATCGCGTTAAACTGCCCGAGCTCAAAGAATGGGCATTAGCACGCTTGAAGAATAACCCAGAGCAAGCTTTACTTGAAATAGAGTCTCTCAAAAATAAGTACTCTTGGTTACATGACCTCGCGATTTTCCTCACTCTTAGAGAAGAACTCGGAGACTACTGGACCAAATGGCCGCAGGCATTTCGAAGCTTTGAAACCGCAGAAAAGGAAGTGCTCCATTCACCTAAAAGAAAAGAGAGTTATCTGGCGCAACTGGTTTTACAAGTTGAGTTCCATCAACGCTGGCAAGAACTAAAAAATTATGCGCACAATAAGGGTGTTAAGCTGATTGGTGATATCCCGATTTTTGTATCGGCCGAAAGCTTTGATACATGGAGATGGCGCTCTCTTTTTAAAGTCGACCAAGAATCAGGAGATCCCAAAGTCATAACAGGAGCACCACCTGATGACTATAGTACCGATGGGCAACTATGGGGCACCGTCAATTATGCTTGGGATGACCCCAGTGCCTCTAACTCTATAATTAATTGGTGGTTAAAGCGCCTAGAGTATAGTCTTGATCTCTTTGATCTTATTCGCATTGACCATTTTATTGGTGTTTATCATGTTTGGGAGTCCCCAAGTCAAGAAGAGACAGCGGCATCTGGTAAATGGGAAAGAGGAGATGGAGACAAACTTCTTGCGGCAATCAAAGAGCGCTTTCCCCATATGCCCTTTATTGCCGAAGATCTTGGTGATCTTACTCAAGAAGTGAGCGATCTTCGTGATAAGTATGAACTACCCACAATGAAAGTCTTTCAGTTTTCAGTCAATGATAATGCCACTAATGAACACCTCCCCTCCCAGGTAATTGAGGACTGTTGCTATTACAGCGGAACTCATGACAATAATACCTTAATGGGCTGGCTCCATGAGAATATGGCCAGCGAGAGTTTCCTTAAAAACTTTCACCAAAGATTTGGGACTCTTCTCACTCCAGAAAATGAAGAGGAAGTTCGCCAGATCGTAATTAAAGAAGTCGCCCTTTCAAAGGCCAAACTTGTGGTTATCCCACTACAAGATGTCTTTGCTCTTGATGAGAGTACTAGAATCAATGTCCCTGGAACTTCAAGCGGAAATTGGAGGTGGAGGATTACTCCAGACCAATGGAACCCTCTACAATGGGAAGGTTTTATTGAAACCCTAAGTTTATCTGGTCGACTCAAAAAAAATAGAAATAGGGAGCTACAAAGCCCATGAAACCTAATATGAACTCAATCTTAAGAGTACTCACGGCGACCCTGCTACTGGTCTTCTTTGCCCTTGTATCCTATATCGGAGTTCTTGAGCAGCTCTACTTTATAACGATAATCGCTCTAGTACTTGGACTTATTAGTTTCTGGGTATGGGCCAAGAAATCGGCGCTGAGCTATCGATTCCTTTATCCAGGCATGATTTGTTTTGCGGTTTTCACAATACTTCCCATTCTCTTTAGTGTCCTCATTAGCTTTACTAATCTAGGGACAGGTCACTTCTTTTCTAAAGAGGAATCCACTAAAGCTCTTCTGCAAAATACCTATCTACCAGGAAACCCCTCTTACCTTAATTTTGAACTCTACCACGATACAGACAATGGACAGTATCAATTGGTGGCGCCTCATAAGAATATAGCCTCAGCTCCTTTTGAACTTGGTCAAGAGAGCTCTATCGTCCTCAATCAAAAAGTAGAGGCACTAACTCTAGAAAAACTCTCTCTTCGTGAAGTATTCAAGAACGCAAAAGAATTAAAGAAGATGACGTTTATCCTGCCCAATGAAGCGCAGTTAAAATACCACCGCACAGACATGCTCCTAGAAAAGAGAGCCCTCTATCGCTACGATAAAAAAAGAGATGCACTCTTTAACGAGCGCACAGGACAGTGGTTCAAGGCCAATAGCGAGCGTGGCTACTATATTGAAGAAAAGAGTAAAGAGAGGCTTCTTCCCGGCTATTACACTATCGTAGGTCTTAAAAACTACACGGATGTTTTCACCAACCCTAACTTCAAGAAAACCTTTCTCAAGGTTGCTGGTTGGACTTTTGTTTGGGCCCTTGTGGGAGTGGCCTTAAGCTTCTCCCTAGGTATTAGCCTCGCTATTTTCCTCAATGACAAAAACTTCAAAGGAAAGATTATTTATCGTAATCTTTTGATTCTTCCCTATTCCATTCCCTTCTTTATCTCCGTCTTGGTTTTCAAAGGAATGCTCAATAAGGACTTTGGTATTATCAATGAGGCCCTTAAATTCCTCACCCTCTCTCCCGTTCCCTGGCTAGAGGACTCCTTCTGGGCCAAGATCAGCTGTCTTATGGTCAATCTATGGCTTGGCTTTCCCTATATGTTTTTAGTAACAACAGGAGTACTGCAATCTATTCCTGAATCTGTATACGAGGCCGCCAAAATTGATGGCGCCAATCGTTGGCAGCGCTTTCGCCATATAACAATTCCCATGGTCCTCAATGCCATCACCCCACTTCTGATTGGGTCCTTTGCCTTCAACCTTGGAAACTTTGTTGGCATCTACCTGCTCACAGGAGGGGGACCTACCATGGAAGGGGCAACCACTCCTGCCGGAGAAACGGATATCCTGATCTCTTACACTTACCGCTTGGCCTTTGAAGGGGCCGGGGGTCAACTCTTTGGTATGGCCAGCAGTATCGCCCTATTTATCTTTGTCATCATAACTTTTTTAACCGTCCTTAATTTCAAACTTTTTAACGTTAATCCTAAGAAGGCCAAATCATGAAAGAAGAAAACTTCCTGGCCCACCAGACCCATAAGAGAATCAGTATGCTTGCAAGGCATCTGGCCTTAATCGCCTTTCTTTGCGTGGTTCTCTTTCCCATTCTCTATATTGTCTCGATTTCCTTAAATGCATCTGGGGCCCTTGAAACGAAGTTAATTCCCGACCAGTTCTCCCTTAATAACTGGCGCTATCTCTTTGGCATCCCCTACAAGGACCCTTCCACAGGGAAGATGATCACCTCTTCTTTTCCTATCTTAATGTGGCTATGGAATAGTATAAAAGTGGCGGGAATAACCAGTGCCCTAATGCTCTTTCTCTCAACGACTTCGGCCTATGCCCTATCGCGCTTCAGTTTCAAGGGAAAGAACTTCTCCATTCTCTCTTTAATGGTCATTCAAATGTTTCCCAATATTATGTCCATGGTGGCCTTCTACCTTATGCTCGATAAATTGGGTCACTATATACCGGCCCTTGGAACCGATACTCACGGGGGACTTATCCTTGTTTATCTAGGAGGAACACCTTTTAATATTTGGTTAATCAAAGGCTACTTTGATGGATTACCCAAGTCGATTGAAGAGTCGGCCCGTCTTGATGGTTGTACTCACTTTCAGGCCTTCTATAAAATTATTCTACCCTTAAGTGCACCGATTCTCTCGGTAGTAGGACTTCTCACTTTCATTAATACATTCTCTGATTTCATCCTGCCATCCATTCTTTTGAAATCTCAGGATCAATTTACCTTCGCTGTGGGAATTCAGATTTTTATCTCAGAAGCATTCTCTGGTAGATGGGGACAATTTGCGGCATCCTGTATTCTAGGCGCTATTCCAATTAGCGCCCTCTTTTACAGTATCCATCAATATATTGTTTCAGGTCTTGCTGCCGGGGGATCAAAAGGCAGTTAGAGGAAATTAAGATTGAGTCCCGTTTGGGCATCAAAGAGATGGGCGTGCTGGAGGTTTAAGGTAATATCCTTATCCTCCCCAACCTTAGGAATATCTCTTCCCATAACTTCCCCCACAAGAGCGAGGGCGCCGTGAGAAAAGCTGATGTAAGCATTCTTTCCCAGTAGTTCAACAAACTCAACTTTCGCCTGCATATGGGCCTCTGGCTCATCGCCACAAACAGATACATAGAGGTCACTTGGTCTCACTCCAAGAACCACCTGCTTACCTATCACATTATTCGCACTAAACTTTCCAGCAGGAAGTTTCAAGTTGATGCCCTTTGAATCTTCAGAGCCATTGAAATAGAGTTCACCATTATCTTCAACAACTTCTCCAGTGAGCATATTCATCGCGGGAGATCCGATAAAGGTCGCGACAAAGATCGTCTTAGGGCAATCAAAAATTTCAAGCGGTGTTCCCACTTGTTCAATTTCCCCTTGATTGAGAACAACAATACGATCGGCCAATGTCATGGCCTCAAGTTGATCATGGGTTACATAAATGATGGAGCCTTGAGTTTCGCGGTGGAATTTTTTAATTTCAAGTCTCATCTTACTTCTAAGCTTCGCATCCAAGTTAGAAAGGGGCTCATCAAAGAGATAGAGACCCGTTTGTTTAACAAAGGCACGGCCCATGGCCACCCGTTGGCGTTGTCCACCAGACAGAGCGGCAGGTTTACGATCTAAAAGCTTTTCAAGCCCAAGAATCTTGGCCGCATACTCAACACGATTTTTAACTTCACTATCGGTAAGGTTTTTTATCTTGAGACCAAAGGCCATATTTTCATAAATCGTCATATGGGGATAGAGAGCATAGTCTTGAAATACCATTGCAACACCACGGTCGCCAGGGGCTTCGTGAGTACAGTCTTTACCATTTATTACGACAGAGCCTGAAGTCACTTCTTCAAGGCCAGCAATCATCCGAAGCGTAGTTGATTTCCCACAGCCACTAGGACCTACAAAGACCACAAATTCCTTATCAGAAACCTCGAGATCAATTCCTTTAACAATAAGGTTTTCATCGTATTTTTTTACAAGAGAAGAGAGTTTTAATGTCGACATGCTTTTAGTCTCCTAGTACCAAATTTCGATTTGGACACCGATATTGGTTCCTGATGTGGCATTCTTATAAGCTTCACCACCGATAATGCCTCGGTTACTGCGACTCCAGAAAGTCTTTGAATAAAAGACTCTAACCAAGGGACGGCTCCAAATACTTTTGAATGCGGCCACTTGAGGGGCAAAAGTAATTCTTGTCATTCTTCTTGGTGGGCCACCATCGGGGTCGATAACAGAGGTTCCGATTTGTCCACTGAGCTGAAAATTATCATCGATATAGTAAACAGGGTGAAAACCAACATTCCACCACAATTCTTTGTTATTGGTAGACCAACCGTTGTCGCGCATCTCAAAGGTTCCCGCAAAGTGGAAGGAGAACTTACTCCCAACATCTAGGGTCAAGTGTTCAACAATTCTAAGTCGGTTAGACTTCCGTTGGGCCGTTGCCGCATCAGATCCCTTAATGACAGAGAGATCACCATAGAGGTTAAAGTCATCCATAAGACCTTTCCCATAGATCATAGAGAATTGATTGAAGCCTCCTGATAAACCTTTATGAAGGAGTAAGGCGTATGTATTTCCCGTTCCATCATCATACTCATCTCCACTTGTAGTATCCTTGCCGGCAGAACTCATCGCATGGCTTAACCAAAAATAAAGCTGATAATTATCTCCTAGATTGATTCCTCTTCCTCTAATATCAAGTAAAGTTAGGGCCAACTTTCCATTATCCGTCTCTGTGTCTTTTGACTCTCTCATGACCGCAAAGTTAAGCTTACCATTGCCAAAGAATGGAATATTACCAACCCCTGCTCCATTTCCACTGGTATCTGCAAAATACCAAAAGTCATTCATATAGAGGTTCTGTTCACGGTAGAAACGATTACCGGCCCAAAAAGAGAGTTTATATTTAGTTAGACCGCCAATTTCGGCAAAGGTCTCACGAACGGCAATAGGGTTGTCCCCATTGGCCCCTTCCCAGTTAGTACTACCATTAGGAGCATAGGCAAGCCGAATTTGACCAAAGCCTTAGATAGGACTTCCCTTACTCGGGCGCTTTATAAAGCTTGCAACCCCCAGCTCACCATAAGTCGTGCACTCGTTACCAACTCGAAACTCATTTCCGGCCGCTCCCCTTTGACTAAAGCATTCTTGATCACCACCTTTACCATTGGCGCCAATGCCTG
>JBFHGF010000191.1:0-6317 GCA_041583335.1 Bacteriovoracaceae bacterium | reverse complement strand
GTTCTTTCATAATGAAGAGCAGGTATTTGATCACTGGAGAGAATTTCCTACATTTGAAATGGAAATTATTGATGAGATTTTTAAAGAGGTTATCTCTGATCACCTTTTTCTCAAGATAGATAAGGCCATCATTTTCAAGCATAATGAACGAGCCCATATAGTCTTCTACGATAGTGTATATGAAGAAAGGGTTTGGGAACATATTCAAGGCTTAAGCCCAGCAAACATTCTAAAATCAGCATAAAAAAAGCCTACTTAAAAGTAGGCTTTCTTCTTTTAGAATTTAACTTCGGATTAAAGGCTCATGTAGTATTCTTTAAGCATTTTTGCATCATCTTCAAGATTTGGAGAGTTACAAATGATGTATCCTCTGCAGTCTTCTTCTTTAAGGGCTTCGATTAGTCCTTTCCAGTTGAAATCAGATTTCTCAAGATTGATATGCTTAAGGTCACCCTTAGAGTTTGAGCTAATTCCTGAAATATGAATATGCATATTTCCAAGGGCCTCATCATCAAGCTCCTCTTTAAGTGCACCAAGAACTTCTTTAAATTCTTCCTTAGTGTTGTACTTACCCGTTCTTGCGTAAAGATGACTGAAATCCATACAAGGACGACAGCTAGAAACGTTCTTGGTTAGAGAGATAAGTTCCTCTAGCGAACCAAACTGACTGGTCTTACCAGTAAGCTCAGGACGAAGTTCAATCTCAATATCAAGACGATTAAGTCTTTCCTCGATAACGTTCATCGATTTTTCTACAAGATCAAAAACATCATAAGGCGAGTCTTTCATGTAGAAAGCTGCGTGAAATGTCATTGATTCTGCACCACAGAGATCAGAGATCTTAGCGGTTTGAATAATTCTTTCTACCGAAGAATCAATCTTATCTTGCTCTCTGGCATTAAGATTGATGTAGTAAGGACCATGACTTGTTAGTGGAACACCTAGTTCGTAAGAAATTTTGCGAAGACCACTGCTGACCTCTTCTTTCATACGTACACCGTGTGCAAACTCTAGTTGCATACAATCTAAACCAAGTTCATGTATTCTTTTTACGCCCTCGATAGGATTGTTTTTCTTTGCGGTGCTATTGGGTACACCTGCTGTCCCGAATAAAAGCCGGTCAAATCGCATAAACCCCCCTGCATTAGGATTCCATGTGTGTGTAAATAAAATTCGCCTAGAACAATAACAACTAGCTTCTTGGGCCAGAAAGTTGTAAATTTTAGTACTGTGACGAGTCGGATTTATAGCGTTTATGGCCCACAATGTCTATAATCAATCTGAAATCGGGTCAATTGTATAAACGCGCTGCGCAACAGGTTTGAACTTATCAGGTACTTAGCAGGTTACACATTAATTTTATTTTGTTTGGTTCTTTCTGCAGTCTTCTCTTTCTTTATTTTTGGGCTTGAAGCTGAACTCTTGGGACCAATATTAACCATTGTGCTGTTACTCACTTTGAGCTTTATAGGGGACCGGCTCTTTCTTGTTTTTATTAAGGCAAAAGAGGTTGGTCAAAACTATGAGGATGTCTATGGGAGGCTGCAAAACTTAGCCTGTCGCATGGAAGTACAAAATATAAAGCTCTATAAGACTTTTTATTTACCGGCCAATGTCTATATTCTTCATCCCTTTTTTGGGCCACCGGCCTTGATCTTCTCGATGGATTTTTTCGATAATGCCAGTGATGAAGTCATTGCGAATGTTTTGAGCCGAGCTGTCCGCCAGGTAAAGTCGAATCGCTCTCGCTTTACGCAGCTAATTGTTCTCTTTCAATTTTGCCTCATGAGTCCAAAGTATTTTCTAGAAAGTATTGGACTTAAAAGCTTAGGGGTTTTGTATGCTTTTATCCTTTTCCCTCTAGAGTACATAAAAGATTTTGTTGTGGGTCAATCGATCAAAAATTCTAGCAATATGGTAGAATTAGATAACGATACACAGGTCGCCTACTATTTAGATAAGTTTAATTCAAAACATACCAGTTATTTGGTTGATTTGGGTAAGGACTTTGCTCTCTATCAAAGATCTGAAGCAGGTCTTTGGGACGTACTCCTTAATAGTTATGGCAGAACAGTAAACCGCTATAACCATGAAAGGTTTGATGAAAGAAAAAGCCAATAACAAATCAATCGATTTCTCGCGGTATTATCCCGTCTTTTTTACCGTTATTTTTGTTATTATTCTCTTTCAGTATTCTTTCAATACGCTGGAGTCGATTTTCTATGACCTGAGGGTTGAGCATGATTACGGTATTGGGACAGATCAGGAAATTATTCTTATTGTAATGGATGAGGAGTCAGATGAGTTTCTCGGGGAAACTTATCCTTATACTTATGCTAGTCATTATCATCTCTTTGAAAAACTTGCTCAAGATAAGCCTAAGATTGTTAACTATATAGTTAATCTACAAGAGCCAGACTCTGCCTTAGATAAAGAGAACCTTTCTAAGTTTAAGGACTCTATTGCTGATTATTTAACAAAGGGGGGAGTGTTTAGGTTTGGAACCGAATTAGATTCCTGGGGTGAGCAGCTGCCTCCGAGAGAGTTGCGAAGTTTTGGACATTCTCTTGGTGGAGTATATGTGGACGGCTCAGTCTTTGCGAAAGATGAGGTGGTCCGAAGGGCGATTCTCAACCTCGCTGGAGAGGATAGTCTTCATCTTTGGACTGCCAATCGTTACCGCGAGTCGATTGGTGAAAAAGAGTTACCGGCCAAGAATATTAAAGGGTCTTACTATTTGAGAGAAGCAGATGCAACATTTGCACTCTTTCGATATTCAACTTCTCCACTTGAGGGAAATCCTAAAATTAAAAAAGTACCTTTTCATTCTGTGAGAGTGGGCAATTTCCCAGACGGTTACTTCAAAGACAAAATAGTTCTCATTGGTCCAAGTTATATTAGTAATACGAGTGACTATGTTTTAAGTCCATATGATCGAGAAAATTATAGAAGTTCAAAGCTGGCTACTCATGCAATTATTATAGAGTCCCTTATTAAAGAAAAGACGGTCTACCAGTTACCAAAGAATGTTACCTATGTTTTCTGTATACTATTGGCGGTCTTTTTATCTTTAATGATATCTAGGCTCAAGCCAACACACGGACTTTTGATTACTGTTGGAGTTATGTTGGGATGTTTAGTTATTTCCTACCTTAGCTTTATTTTCTTTGGTGTTTGGATATATGTAACACATCTCGTTTTGACGATTTTTGTTGTCTATTACATTTGGGTTCCCTTTAGAGCGATTGGAGAATATCAAAGGCGTTTTGCAATCCAGGAAGAAACGAAACTGTTGAAAAAAGTTGAAAACCTAAAGCAAAATTTTATTTCTTTGATGAGTCATGACTTAAAGACCCCAGTCGCTAAAATTGCTGGTTTGGCAGACAATATGCTTAACCAAAGACAGGTTGCTGGTCCAGATGGTGAAAAGAATATTAGGTCGATCATAGAATCGACAAAAGAGCTGAATAAATTCATCACAAGTATTTTGGATCTTACGAAAATAGAATCTCGAGACTTAACACTGAATATGGTGAGTAAGGACATCAATAATACAGTGGAATTGGTTGTTCAAAACCTGAGATTTGAAGCACAGTCACAGCATGTAGAAGTGAAAGCGGATCTTGCGCCTCTGTATCCCATTAAATACGATCTCAATTTGATGAATCGAGTTTTGTCTAATCTTATTGAGAACGCCATCAAATACTCTGGTGAGCATACAACGGTCGATGTGAAAACGTGGGATGATGATAAATGGGTCTATATAGAGATTAAAGATAATGGAGTGGGAATCCCCGGAAGTGATATTGAGAATATTTTTGAGAAATTTTATCGGGTAAAGAATGACGCAAGTCATTCGATTAAAGGTACAGGTCTAGGCCTTTATCTGGTAAAATATTTTGTCGAGCTCCATGGGGGAATGATTTCTGTAGAGAGCGAATTAGGACAGGGAACTAAATTTCAGATAAAATTAAAAAATGAATAATTATATTGGAGATTATGATGCATAAGGTTTTAGTCGTTGATGATGATAAGGTATTACAGGATTCTGTAAAACAGGCCCTCGAGTTTCATCACTTTTTTGTGGATACAGCGGACAATGGACGCGAAGCCCTCAATAAGGTTACAACAGGTAACTATGACCTGGTGGTAATGGATGTGAATATGCCGGAGATGGATGGTATCGAAGCTCTTGAGCAAATTAAGAAAGTGAATCCATCAATTATCGTCCTGATTTTAACTGCCTATTCAAATGTTGGTGATGCTGTGAAGGCAGTAAAGTTGGGCGCTTTCAATTACCTTGAAAAACCAATAACTTCTGAAAACCTTGTCGCTTTAATCAAAAGAGCATTAAAAGCGAGAAGTCTTGTTGAGACATCGAAGTTTTCGGCACCAACACTAAGTCTTGGAAATGAAGATAAATTTGTTGGTGAATCCGATGAAATGTTAAAGGTTTTTAACGTCATTTCAAAACTTGCCCAAGTTAATACACCGGTGCTTATTCGTGGAGAGTCGGGGACAGGTAAAGAACTCGTGGCCAAAGCCATTCATTATAATGGGCCAAGAAAAGATGAACGCTTTGTAACAATTAACCTTGCTGCAGTACCTGATAACTTAATTGAGTCAGAACTTTTCGGTCATGAAAAAGGTGCATTTACAGGAGCAACAGAGCGAAAGATTGGTAAGTTTCAATATGCTGATGGCGGGACTATTTTCCTTGATGAGATTGGGGATATTAGTGCAACGATGCAGGTAAAGCTTCTAAGAATTCTTCAAGAAAAAGTATTCACACCGGTAGGTTCGAATAGAGATGTATCTGTGGATGTCCGAGTGATTGCAGCTTCTCATAAACCATTCGAAGAGATGATAAAAGATGGATCTTTTAGAGAAGACCTCTTTTATAGGCTAAATGTTCTTCCAGTATATCTTCCCCCCCTAAGAGATCGTACCTCCGACATCCCTTATTTGATTGATTACTATGTTGACTACTTTAACAGCGTTCATAATCTGGAGATCAAGGGAGCGAATGAAGAGTCGTTGAAAATGTTAACGGGATATGCTTGGCCTGGAAATATTAGGGAGCTTCGTAACGTTATTGAACATGCCTTTATTATAGAATCTAGCGATTACATCCAACCGAATTCTCTACCTGATAGTGTAAGGAGAGGTGCAGGTAAATTATCTGATGATTCAGCTGCTAATTCAAATGATGATGAAACATCTCGTATCGACTTTAAGGGGATTAGGGAATCTGTTCTTGATAAGGATGTTACAGATGAAGACCTAGGACAATATCAATTTACTTTTGCACAAGTGACTGGAGAAAATGATATTAAAATGGACTTTCAAGTGGCCAAAGACCTTTTTGAAAAAGAGTTTATTGAACAAGCCTTGCGTTTAAATAAAGGTAAGATTAATCAAACTGCACTTAAAGCAAATATACCCAAGAAGACCTTATTGAGAAAAATTGAGAAATACGAGATTAATCCGAAAGATTATTATTAATATTTATGAATAATATCTGGAAATACTCACTCGTACTTTCATTTACGATTATTATTGATCAATTAATCAAAGGAACCGCTCAAAGTCTTATTCCAGCTTTGGGCGGTTTTTCTGTTTTGGTTTCTGAGTTATATCTAACGAGGTTGGGTAATTCGAATTTTATTTTAGGTATTGATATAGGAATAAGTTCGGTGTGGATGAATCAAATCGCATTATATTTTGATTTGATTTTAAGTTTTGTGTGTATCTGGTGGATTGTAAAATGGAGAAATCGTTTTCCTGTAAAAGGTTGGTTTCTAACCTTAATCCTGACAGCTCTTTTTTCAAGCTGGCTCGATCGCTCTATGCATGGCCATACATTAGATTATCTCGCAATTACGAAGAAATTTAGCTTTAGTCTTGCAGATATCTATTTATTTATTGGATGTCTTGGTCTTAGCTTTTCATTGATCAAAGATAAGGGGTCGGCGTGAAGCCTATACTCTTCTTCCTTGGTAGTTCTCCAGTATACAGTTACCCCTTACTTATGGGGATTGGATGGGGCATGGCCTACAATCTTTCCGTTGGTTATTGGGAACAGTTTGGTCATAAGGTTAAGACACTTCAAATCTTTACCCTGTTATCATTTCTTGTTGGATGGATTGGTGCAAAACTCTTCTTCCTCTTTTTTTCGACACCAGATCAAGTTTTCTACTACGCAAAAGAAATGAACTTTTGGCTGGGTGGGGGCTTTGTTTTCTACGGAGGCTTCATTTTCGTCTTGGCCTTCGCTCTTACCTTCTTTCATTTGAAGAAGAACCTTAATTGGACAG
>JBFHGF010000190.1:0-6437 GCA_041583335.1 Bacteriovoracaceae bacterium | reverse complement strand
AGGACTTAAAGCACTCTTTCATATTTTCTCCACCCCTACAGTGGCTGAGAATCCTTTGCGTAACTTTAAAGGCCTTATACGCATTGAGATGTCGTGGGGAATTGAGTTTACCTAACTTATTTTCAGCAGAAGGAAAGGAAGTATTGAGCAGAAGTTTCTTTGTATCTTCGCGATCCATTTGCGGCCATAGCGAAGTAATATTGGCCATAGTTGCAGCAACAATGGGAGTCGCCCCACTAGTTCCACCAAAAAGAGTTCTCTTACCATAACCATCAATGGCGAGAAGCTCACTATTAGAGGGAGCTAGAATTAGCATATCATCGTGAAGTTGAGTCCCAAATGAAGTTAAACCATTAGGGGCAAAGCTTCCCACTAGCATTGCCTTTGACTCAATTTCTCTCTGCCTTACAGGTTCAGGCCAATCATTACCTGAGGCCAAAAACCAGAGGATATTCTTTTCGTGTGCCTTCTGCGCTACTTCAGCAGGAGAATCCCCTGTCCAACCTAGAGAGTTTGAAATAATTTTGGGAAACTTTCCCTCTTTTTCAAACTTCTGAAAGGCCAGAGAATAAAAGAAAGAATATGTCATGGCCGAAAGGTTGATTAGATTTACTTTTTGCGAATTTCCGAAAGGTGCCGCGCCATTAATTACACTGGCCACCGAAGTACCATGATTCCCTCTCATCCTGCGGTTACGATTCATTTGGGGAGGAACATCTATCGGCTCGCTAAGGGTTACAAAATCTTGTTCAAAGCCGAGGTCAAAAATGGCCAAATCAATTGAAGGTGTACTTAAGTCACGCAACTCTTCTTGCACCAAATCGCTGCCAATATATTCTTGAGACCAAAGAGGTGTGAGTCGTTTATTTCCAAAAACTTCAATATAATCACCTCGATCAAACGAAGTTTTATCCACCACTGCTACAGCAAAAGTAGACTGAAGGAGGAAAATTAAAATAAGAACGAGGTTTTTATTCATGCCCTCATTATAGAAAAATGGGGTGTGAGAATCTCTAAATTGAGAAAACTTTATGGCCTGATCAAAAATTAATCAGTGCTCAAAAACCCCTAAGCCACTGAAAACATTAACCAATCATTATCCTGCCATCGGGAAATTCATGGGAGCCTTTAGAAGAATCCTGCTGACCAATCCCGAGGATCAGAGTGAGAGGTCCAATACGACCAATAAACATGAGAATAGAGACACAGATTTTTCCCGCAACCGTAAGGAAGGGGGTTATTCCCAGAGAGAGCCCAACCGTACCCGAAGCAGAAATCACTTCAAAGAAAATGGCCAAAAAACTCTGATTGGGTTCTAGCTTCATGAGGATCAAAATAAAACCAGAAGTAATTAAGATGGAAATAAACATTAGAGCAATTGCCCTGACCACAATTGGTGCGGGAATAGTGCGATCAAGTATGGTTACGTACTTCTCCCCTTTCAAGGTGGAGGTAATGGACTGAACTAGAATCGCCAAAGTTGTGGTCTTTACCCCACCGGCCGTTGACCCCGGAGAGCCACCGATAAACATAAATAGAGTCATCGCATAAATTGTATAGGTATGAAGTCCGGTCAGTGGGATCGTATTGAATCCGGCCGTTCTTAGAGTCACACTTTGAAAAAGCGCCACTTGAACTTTTTCAAAGAGGGTATAGTTATCTAGAGCATGGAGAAATTCTCCAAAGAAGATAAAGACCGCACCTCCGATCGTTAAAACTAAAGAAGAAACCAGAACAATTTTCGTGTGCAGTCCGAGACGAACCAGCTTTTTCCCTGTCGTCACCACCTCTTTTAATTCCTTCAAAACCACAAAGCCCAATCCCCCCAAAGTGATCAGTACCATAATCGTTCCGGTAATAAGAGGGTTGGTTGAATAAGACTCTAGTGAAGTATCAAAGAGGGCCAAACCAGCATTACAAAAGGCAGAAATGGAGTGGAAGAATCCATAATAGAGGGCCTGTCCAAATTCAAAGCCTTCAAAAGTAAAAGCAATGGTAAGAATAATTGCACCCCAAAGTTCAATAATGAAAGTGTACTTCACGATGTCGATAATCATTTCAAAGAGCTCTTCCAATGAAGAGACATCCAAAAGATCCTGCATGATCACCCTATCCTTCATTCCCAATGACCTTCCTAAAAGAATAGTCATCGAAGAATAAAGGGTCATGATAGAGAGACCACCAATTTGAATGAGAACTAGTATCACAATTTGACCAAAGAGAGTGAACTCAGAGGCGAGAGATTTTGTGGCCAATCCCGTTACACAAGTTGCAGATGTGGCCATAAAGAGTGCATCAATAAAACCCATACTCTCACTATTTTGAGAGGCAAAAGGTAACATTAAAAAGAAACTCCCAAAGAGGATCACCCCTGAAAAAGAGAGAATGACCAGCTGGGCAGGCTTTAGTCGAATATTGTCAAACACCCCTTTCTTAAGGCGATGAGAATTCTCTTCAACCTTCGCATCGTCGTCATAGAGGGATAGTACAGAGCTTAACAAGTGCGCACTAGAGAGCCACCACGCAAAGACATCATCGCCCCAAGTAATCACAAGGGGGACAAATATCGTTACCGAAAATATATACTTTCGAAAAAAGTACTCAATATTCTTTGATTGATTAAATTGAATAATCAAATGAATCAGGATGACGATGGGTACCGCACGTGCTCCATAGAAAATTATTTTTTCAACGAGCTCGGGACTCCACTTAACTGGAATTTTATCCATTGATCTCAACGAATAAAAGAGTATAAATGTTCCATTGAGGAAGAGCTCAAGTAAGAATGGGATTTTTTGCCATAGGGAATTCATCTCCCCTATATTAAACCAATTAACCCCTATTAGATACCTCTGGTATACTTATTCCTGAACTTGAGATAATTGATTGATTATTATGAAAAAACAAACCCCATTTAAAATTGAAAGAGTTGATAGTCTGGGCCAAGGTGTCTCCTTTGACAACGATCATAACAAGGTCAACTTCATCACCAAAACTCTCCCAGGGGAAGAAGGAACGGCCCAAATTCTGGGGGCTAAAGGCAAGAAAGTTCAGTTTGCTGAAGCTATCGAAGTGAGCAAGACTTCCCCAGATCGGATCCCTCCAGAATGTCCCCACTATAAAGAATGCCCGGCGTGCTCTTTCCTTCACACTCACTATGAAAAAGAGTCAGAGCTGAAAAAAATGAGTTATAGCTTTCTCTATAGAAATCATTTTGACACCCAAGCGATTGTCTATACTCAAGCCCCGAGAAGATTTGCATACCGAAACCGCATTCAACTGCATTATAACAAGAAAAAAGAACTCTTAGGTCTTATGGCCTCTGATCAAATTCTTCAAATTCCCCACTGCCTTATTCCCTTGAAACCCCTACAAGAAAAACTCAAGGAACTTTATGAAAATAAGGCCTGGAAGAAAGTCATAGAGGGGCAACCCGACCAAGGACATATAGAACTCTATCTAAAGAACGAAAGCACTTCCGAAGTAAGTATCGCCATTAACCAACGTTATGCCCATGATGGCTTTACTCAAGTCTTCGCTGAAATGAATGGGAAGGTTCTTAATTCAATACAGAGCTACTATAAAAGCACCGTAACGATTAACCCTGAAAAAGAGATTGTGCTCGATCTCTTTGGTGGAGATGGAAACCTTAGCCAAAAACTAAATCTTCCCACGCTGGTTGTTGATTACTATACCGAACCCAAAGCAACTCTTGATCACCAGGAGTTCCTCTCTCTAAATTTATATAGTGCTGAGGCCATCAAGACCCTAATGAAGAAAATTTCGTCTCATCAGGTGGGCTGGCTCATTCTTGATCCCCCACGCAGCGGACTAAAGAACCTCGACCAATTTGTAGAAAGGATAAATCCTCAAAAAATAAGTTACCTCTCCTGCAACCCAAATACTCAAGTAAGGGACATCAAACCTTTACTTGAAAAGGGATGGGTCATCGAGTCAATTGAGTTTCTCGATCTATTTCCTTCAACGCATCATTTGGAAAGTTTTGTGCACCTTAAAAAAGCTTAATTAACCCAGTCATTTCCGCGTATTCGAGTTGATATTAAGCGCAGGTTTCCTTACAATTTAGGGGGTGCATAAACTAAAGACAACGCACCTAATCTGACAAACTCGATCAAGTATGCAAAAGCATGGTCTCAAGGAAGTTACTATGATTCGCACAAAAATTCATACGACGAGAAATGTATTTATTTTCGCTATGCTCCTGAGCCTATTTGCGAGTTGCGCCACCACTGCCCCCGGTGAGCTAAAACAAAAATCAACAACAGAAAGAAAAGCTGAACTTTATTACGACTACGGCACCAATGCACTTGTGGCCAAGGATTATACTAAAGCGCTTACCAATTTAAAAAAGGCCGTGAGTATTATCGATGATGATTCACGATTTCATAACAATCTAGGAATGGCCTATTACTTTAAAGGCGATACGCAAAACGCCATCAAACACCTCAACGAATCCATTTCACTAGATGAAAAAAATAGTGATGCGAAAAATAACTTAGCTTCTATCTATTTTGAAAAAAAAGAAGATGCGAAAGCAGAGAAGCTGTACCGTGAAGTTTTAACTGACCTTGAATACCCCAAACAATTTAGGGTCTACTACAACCTAGGGCTACTTGCCCAAAAAAACAGAAAAGAGAATCAGGCGATGGCCCTTTTCAAAAAGGCCATCGAAATCAACAAGACATACTGTCCGGCCCAATTTCAACTAGGGATCCTCTCTTATAAAAATCATAACTATCATCAAGCCTCAACCTATTTTCAAAATGCCTACATGGGATCTTGTAGCGAAAACCCAAATCCCTACTATCGAGAAGCCCTTTCCCTCTTTAATTTAGGAGAAGATGCCAAAGCACTTCTCAAGTTTAAAGAAGTGATCAATAAGTTCCCAACCAGTAAAGAAGCCATATTGGCCAATCGAAAAATTAAATCACTAAGCGTGAATAGTTTCCGTAAGAATGAAAGGATTATTTTAGAATCGAAGATGCAACAGAAACCTGGGGCCAAGAACCAAAGAACACCCATCGCACCAGTAGAAAAAAAGCAAAAACCTGTTAAAGCACTTCAATTTTAATAAATGGCATAGAGACGATGGCAAAAAAAAGAAAGAATCAAAAAAGAAAACATAATCAAGATAATCATCAGGCTGATTTCTTAGCAGATGTCCCTGAATCAACTGATCAAAGTGAATGGAGTCCTGATATGGATATGCAAAATTCACCTCAAACTGAAGAGAACCTTCACAATGAGTCGACCAATCCTCAAACCCAAGAGACACCTATTGAGGTTAATCTACAAGATGATATGCATAAGGAAGCTCATGATGCCTCTCAAACTGATCAAGGCGAGGGAATGAATATGCACTCCCCCCAACATGATCCAATTCATCAGAGTCACCAAAATGAAGAAGGCGTAATCCTTGGTCACACTATTGGACCACATCTAAGAAATGAGAGAGAAAGACTCGGTATCCAACTCAAGAATGTCGTTCAATCGACAAAGATTAGTTTAACAAACCTTGAACACTTAGAGACGGATAATCTTGAATCCCTTCCCGACAAAGCCTATGTCACAGGGTATGTAAAAAGTTATTCTAAACTTCTCAACCTAAATACAGATGAAGCCCTTAAACTCCTTGATTACACCTATGAGAAATTTGGAAAGGTTCAAGGACCACAGGAAATTGTTATTCCTCAGGCCCAGAATGCTCCTAAAGTATCCATGCCTCTTCCCTGGGCAAAAATAGGAATTGCCGTTGGTGCATTAGTTCTACTCATTGCCATAGCAGGCGGCGCCTGGATGCTTCTTTCTGGCCCAGAAGATGAATCGGTTAGCACGCAAACCCCAGAGCAAATTGAAGAAGTTCAGACTCCTGCCGATATCACCCCTCAAAGCCTCTCCGCAGAAACCCCTCTTCAAAATGAACTCCCAGAGGGAACTCCCGTAGTAGAGGCCAAGCAAGAAGAAACGACAGCAAAAACCGCTGAAGAAAAAGAAGAGGTCCAGGTAGAGGCTAAAAAAGAAACAACCAAAGTTGAGCCTAAGAAAGAAAAAGAAGAAAAGAAAGAGACCAAACAAGAAAATAAAAACGAAGACAAAAAAGCAGACAAAGAAGTAGACAAAGAAACAGACAAAGAAGAAATCAAATTCTACGGCATGTCCCCCAACCTCTACGAATTCGACGAGAGCATGGGGCAAGACAAAATCGATGAACTCCTCCCCTCTCGCTTTAGAGTAGCCCCCACAGAGGGAACCTACGCAGTCTTTGTCACCGCCTCCAAGGGCGACTCTTGGCTAACTTACAAAAGTGATGACGAAGAAGTTAGAAAATTTGTCCTCAAGGAAGGTCGCTCCATCCTTATTCGTGGAGCAATCACTCGACTCTTTCTGGGAAATCTAGGAGCAGTCAATGTCTTCCT
>JBFHGF010000189.1:0-6441 GCA_041583335.1 Bacteriovoracaceae bacterium | reverse complement strand
GGATGCTGATCAACCAGTTGCCCAAACTGGTGGGTGATGAAGAAATGATTTTTGATGAACAGATGCGAATGGGCGCACGAGAGTATTTTCACGCCCTGGCCGATCGCGATATTGATTTTCCTCTCAAATTTAAAGATAGCTTCCACATTGGGAAGGGATTTGTCGGTAACTCTTGCACGAATCTCTTTCGTTCTCTCTTTTCTAGGGATTAAACCCTAAAAATCTTTGGATAATTCTATGCGTAAAGTTTGGCGTTCAGTAGTTTCCTGATTATAATAGGGTGCGTTTTAGAGATGTTCTTGAATGGAATTTGAGGGATATTTAAGAAAGATAGCGAACCATCGCGTTATCCTCCTTAAATATTCTTTAAATTCCTTTTTCTCAAGACTCATTCTCTATTTTTATTTAAATAGGCCTCAATAAAAGAGGTTAAGGAGTTTTTATGAACGAAAACAAAAAAGTTTGGAGTTTAAACTACGGTGGTAAAGAAGTTACCGTAGAAACAGGTCGTCTCGCTAAGCAAGCTGACGGTTCTGTTCTTGTAAGTTGTGCGGGAACTCAGGTTCTTGTAACGGTATGTTCCGCACATGAAATGAAAGATGGGCAAGATTTCTTCCCTCTATTAGTTGAGTACACTGAAAAATTCTATGCCGCAGGGAAATTTCTCGGTGGTTTTAGAAAGCGTGAAGGTCGTCCAGGCGATGCAGAAACTCTTGCTGCTCGTTTGATTGACCGTCCACTTCGTCCTCTATTCCCTAATGGCTATATGTTTGACACTGTAGTGAGCTGTACTGTTCTTTCTTATAGTGAAGAAGGTGGGGACCCTGAGGTTCTTGCTGGAATGGGTGCTTCGGCGGCCCTTACTCTTTCTGATATCCCTTTCAACGGTCCAATTGGTACTGCAAAAGTAGGGCGTATTGGTGGTGAGTACGTGCTTAACCCAACTCTTGCCCAGTGGGAAGAATCTGATCTCGAAATCGTAGTAGCGGCTTCATCGGATGCTATCCTTATGGTGGAAGGGGAAGCCCATATTGTACCTGAAGAAGAAGTTCTGGGAGCAATCTGGTTTGCTCACGACAATATCAAAGAGTATGTAACTCTTCTTAATAAAATCCGTGAAGAAGCTGGAAAAGCAAAACGTGAATTCGTATCTGCTGCTCCTAATAAGGCCCTTATGGATAAAATCACTTCAACTTTTGCAGCAGATGCACGTGAGTGTATCAACACTGTAGACAAGATGGAGAGACAAGCTAAGACTCGCGCTCTGGAAGCTAAAGTTGCTGCGGCGATGGAAGCTGCGCCTGCAGACTTTGGAATGCAAGAAGGCGGAGCTTTCAAAAAAGAAGCATACAAAGGTGTTGATGAACTCATGTATAATATGATGAGAGCAGACATCCTTGATGAAGAAAAACGTATTGGTGGCAGAAGCCTTACTCAAGTTCGTCAAATCGAAACAGAAGCTAATATCCTAACAACTCCACACGGATCTTCACTTTTTACTCGTGGGGAAACTCAAGTTATGGCGTCTGTTACTATCGGTGGTAAAGCTGGTGAGCAAATGAGTGATACCATCTACGGTCTCGACTATAGCAAATTCTATCTTCACTATAATTTTCCTCCCTACTCTGTAGGGGAAGCTCGTGGAGTAAGAGGTGTGGGTCGTCGTGAACTTGGTCACGGAAATCTTGCCGAGCGTGGAGTGAAAGCGGTTATGCCTGCTGGATTCCCTTATACCACTCGCGTAGTTTGTGAAGTTATGGAATCAAACGGATCTTCTTCGATGGGTTCTGTATGTTCTGCTTCTATGGCCCTTATGGATGCCGGTGTTCCATTGGTTGCTCCTGTTGCAGGGATTGCCATGGGTCTTATCAGTGAAACTCAAGAAGAAGGTGGACGCTTTAAAGTTCTTACCGACATTCTCGGTGACGAAGATCACCTCGGTGATATGGACTTCAAAGTTGCCGGTACTACAGAAGGGATCACGGCCATTCAAATGGATATCAAGATCACGGGTCTTACTCGTGAAATCGTTGAAAAAGCAATGGCCCAAGCTCGTGACGGTCGTCTTCACATTCTTGGTGAAATGGCGAAAACAATTGCGACTCATAGACCAGACTTCAGAGATGGTGTTCCAAGAATTGAAACTTTCAAAATCCCAACGGATAAAATCGGTGCTCTTATCGGTCCTGGTGGGAAGAATATCAAAGCTGTTCAAGAAGACTTCGGAATCACTATGGAAATCGAAGAAGATGGAACGGTTAAAGTTCTTGGTACTGATCCTGAGGCCATCACTAACTGTATTGCAGCTTGTGAACTTCAAATCAATGGACCAAAAGTGGGAACTATCTATGAGGCCAAAGTTGTTACTCTTAAAGAGTATGGTGCCTTCGTTGATATCGTTCCTGGTGTTAGTGGACTTGTTCACGTTTCTGAAATCTCTGAAGACAGAGTTAATGACGTTGCTGACTATGTTGCCGAAGGGGATATGGTTAAGGTGAAAGTTGTTGAAGTTGACCGTATGGGACGCCTCAAGCTTTCTATTAAAGATGTCGAGCCTCTTAAGAAGAAAGAGAAGTAAGAAGTAAAAGCACTATGACTAAAATTGTAGATATCCGTATCAAATGTTTAGATCACTATGACTCCCAACTGCCCTTGCCCTCCTATGAGACGGCCGGGGCGGCCGGTGCCGATATTCGTGCTTCTCTAGAAGAGGAGCATCGTGAGGCCGGGTTGATTATCGGGCCAGGGGCAAGAGTACTTGTACCGACTGGTTTGGCGATGGAGATTCCTCAAGGTTATGAAGTTCAAGTGAGGCCACGTTCAGGTCTCTCTTTAAAAACTTCATTACTGGTGGTGAATGCTCCGGGAACGATCGATTGCGATTACCGTGGGGAAGTGAAAGTGATTCTTGGCAATTTTGGTAATGAGCGCTTTGTTGTTGCTCACGGAGAGAGGATCGCCCAACTGGTGGTTGCACCTGTAACCCAAGGGGCGTTTATCGCTACTGATGATGAGTTAAGTTCTACCCAAAGAGGGGCCGGGGGATTCGGCTCCACTGGGACTAAATAAAAAAAGGAAATATACCATGGATTTAAAGGTATCTTATAACCATACATCAAATCAGAATGACGCCTACAAGGCCGCTTGCGAGCAAATCACCCCGGACTACATTGCGAAATGGAATATGAAGGCGGATATCTCGTATAATGAGCCCAATTCCATCATCGCTGACGGTAAAGGTTTCACACTGACTCTGAATTTTACGGAATCTGCGGTAGAAGTTACGTGTAAATTATCTTTAATGTTGAAGCCCTTCAAAGGCAAAGTCCTTGATACGGTGGAGAATAAATTAAAAAAACATGTATAGCGAGATCCTTCCGGGTTCTCGCCTGCGTAGGTTAATATGACAGATTCAAAATACACGGTACACCTGAAGCCTCAGGAAACCTCCATTCAAATTGATGGCGACACCAGCCTTTTAAAAGCGCTGAGAGAAGAAGGGATTTATATCAAGTCTTCTTGCGGTGGTTATGCCACTTGCTCTGACTGTCTTGTTAAAGTGGTGGATGGCCTCGATAATATCAATAGTCCTTCATTTGAAGAAACTCAGATGATTGGTAATGTCTTTCACATCACCAAAGAGCGTCTGGCCTGTCAGGTTAAAGTGACGGGAGAAGTGACCATTGATATTTCTCGTCACGATCAAGTCGCAGATGCCACCAAGACGGCCAAAAAGAATTCGAAGTTTGTTAAAGGGAAGGCCCCTGTGAAGAAGCGTTCGAAGGCAGAAGTTGAAGATATCCTCAACGAGCGTAAACAAAAGCGCGAAGAAAAAGAAGTGAAGCGCAACTCTTGGGAGAAGCACTGGACGAAGGAAAATGACGGTGTGAAGCGTGGAACGGGCGGTGGTAAGCGTCCTAAGACCTTCAGAACCGATCACCTTGATGATGATCCGGATTTTAAAAAGAAAGAAGATTAGAAAGAAGATTAGAAAGAAGATTAGAAAATCGAATAAAAAAAGGCCCTCTCCAAAGAAGGCCTTTTTTTATTCTTATATTTGATTGGTTTCCTATCTAGCGTAACTGCATTTGAACTGTTCTTTCACAATAGGCAGAGTGAAGAAGTCAGTGCTGGTTGCTCCTGTTTGTAAAGGAGTGAAGGTGAAGGCAGAGTGGTTCATTGGTCTTTCAATTCTTGAATACTCCACTTCAAGCTGGGCCCCTTCTTTTACCTGAAGCTTGGTATACTCGTATTTAGCGTAGCTAAATGTTGTCTTCTTACCAAAGTATCTCGCTAAGGTAAGGGTCTCTTCATCATAAGTAGCGAGCTCTTTACGAGATTCGATGCAGAAGGGATTTACCGGTCCTGCTGTATGGCAGGTATCATTTGAAGATTGCATGGACTGATTGATTTTATCAAATTTCTCATTGGTGATAAATTCGCCCGCTTCATTGTAGAAAGTAAGCCAGACGGCATAGTTTGTTGTTTCTTTGTCTGATACCACCATACTCTCAGGACAGTTCCCATCAAGGTTAGCAATGAGTTTGTAGTTTCCTAGAAAACTAGAGTCTACCTTGGAACTGGCCATGGATACGGCCGACAAAGTGATAAGTATCAAAGTAAAAATCGTTAAGTGCTTTTTCATAGCAACTCCTTCAAATATTTTATGTTGTGCTTTTATCTTTTCACTTTGCTTTTGTCTACTGAGCAATGAGATCAAAGCGACATTCCATATCCTCTGTCGTCTCACTCATTGGCCATTGATAGTAGTACTTTATTGCGGTGCTTAGTGGTGTTAATTGGAACGCCGTGACAAGAAGGGGAAGATTGAATTTCTTCTCTCTAAAGAAAATGCTATCACCTTCGACTCTTATTTCAAGGTCTGTGAAGTAGGCATCATCATTGGTGAACTTCTCTCCCTTGGTATAGGTAAGTGTCTGATTTTCATTAATGGCACGGGTTTTAGAGTAGTAGGTACAAGGGCCAATATAGTAAGGATCAGGTGAGTCGACCCAGCATAGGGAGGAGCCTGAGCGGGTGCCACCATTGATATTTTCCATATTATACCCATAGCTATAGACCGGAATATCCCCTTTGGATTTGTGGTAACCCACCCAAATGGTTTGGGCATAGGTATTTACTTCGAGATATTCAGGACATTCGCCTTTGATATTTTCAATGAGGTTGTGCTTACCTTTTAGGTTGATAGCGTCGGCCGCATGGAGTGGGGCCAAGCCGATGAGAGCTACTAGAATAGGCATGATGAAGTTCATGATCTTTCCTTTTTGTGGGGTGTTTTTTATTTAATTAACTATGTTTATAGTGAGTGGGCAATTGGCCGTGTAGATTTTACGTTGCGCTTTCATTGCAGGTTGGGAGGTGATTCCAGGACGTTGTGTAGCGAGGGGAACAGAATTCACGCCTCATCTTCCAGGTGTGGTGGTCGATACCACAGGCCAGGGAAAAGAGGGTCCTCTTCCCCTCACGATTGTTGATGCGATCCATGACCTGCATAAGCGCTTGGGAGCGGGCCTGTGCTTCTGGATCGGAGTCTTGGTGGAAGAGGCCCAACTGATATTCATATTGGTCTTGGAGGTGGGTTACTCGAACACCTGATTTCTTGTACTCAAGTCCTGGGCGCCAAATCTCATCAAGGGCGCGTAGGGCGAGTTTGATCAGGGTGAAGGTATTATTCTGGGGTACGGTGAACTTGAGCGCTTGAGAAGCTCCATACTGAACGATGCCCTCTTTGAAGGGGTTGGTGCGCACATAAACGAGAACTTCATAGCAAAGGGAGCCTTGTAGGCGTAGCTGCTCGGCCACGGCACTGGCGTGGGATGCAATCGATTCTTGTAGCGCCTTCTTTTCAAAGACGGGGCGACCAAAGGTACGAGAGCTCATAATCTCCTTCTTCTTCTGTGTCTCCAGAGTAAGGGGGAAGCAGGCAATACCACGCAGTTCATCTTGAATTTGGCGGCCCACTTTGGTGAGGAGTTTTTGAATCAGTTGATCGTTGGAAAAGTCGCGAAAGCTTAGGGCATGGTGGATGCCCTGCACCTTTAAGCTGAGGGCGCGGCCTTTGGCGATTCCCCAAAGATCGGAGACGGGAATATCTTTTAGGTAGGGACCAAATTCTTGAGCATCACTAAAGCCGAAGACTCCTTGGTAGCGCAGTTGTTTCTTGGCGATATGGCAGGAGACCTTGGCCAAAACTTTGGTGGGGGCGATACCAACGGAGACGGGAATTTTTGTGCGCTTCCAAATTTCTTCTTTGAGAAATTTTCCAAACTCAAGGGGATCTTTAACTCCCTTTAAATCAATAAAGGCCTCATCGACGGAGTAGACTTCCACTCGTGGTGAGTTCTCTTTGAGGATCGCCATCACTCGGCGTGACATATCTGTATAGAGGGAGAAGTTAGAAGAGAAAACTTTTACTCCATG
>JBFHGF010000188.1:0-6555 GCA_041583335.1 Bacteriovoracaceae bacterium | reverse complement strand
TGCATTAGCCCCAGTATATGCTTGAGAAGAGTTGATTTTCCTGCTCCAGAAAAACCAAGAATCGTAGTAATTTTCCCCTTGGGAATATCAAAACTTAGCTTATTCAAAACAGTGTGGTTACCAAAAGTTTTGGTAAGTTCTGTAATGCGAACAGCGGGATTTTCAAACGTTAACATAAGACTACAGGATGTGGACGAGGAAACTGGTTAGAAAGTAATCTGAGATCAAAACCATAATCATCCCCCAAACTACCGATAAATTTGTTCCCTTTCCTACTCCCTCTGCTCCTTTTGTAACGTGAAAGCCAAAATATGTTCCAATTGATGAGATGATAAAACCAAAGAAAACCGCTTTAATCAGTCCCTGCCAAATATCTTCCAAATACATAAACTCACTAAGCTTAGAGAGGTAAATGGCCTCATCAATATTTAAGAATTTTGTTCCAACAAAGTAAGAGCCTACGTTACCAATGAAGAGGTAAAGCGCCGAGAGCATAGGCATTGCAATGGTTCCCGCAATAATTCTCGGAACGGCGAGGTACTGAATACCATTGATCCCCATTACTTCGAGAGCGTCAATCTGCTCAGTCACTTTCATTGACCCAATTTGCGCGGTCATCGCAGCACCGGCCCGACCTGCAACAATGAGTCCAGAGAGGACTGGAGCCAATTCTTTGGCCAAAGTAATCGCTGTAACTGTCCCCACTAATGAATCCACATTAATTAAATTGAAGGCAAAGAAAGTTTGGTAGGCCATAACCATTCCGGTAAAAGAGCCAGCTAGGGTGACGATGAATATACTTTTATTTCCTACAAAATAGAGTTGCTCAAAAAGAAGCCGAAAGCGAAAGGGAGGCTTAAACATCCAAAAAATTGCATGAGCAATAAAGGTAATATACTCACCCAGTCCATCAATAGATTCGATGATAGTCGCACCTAACGATTCAACTAATCGATAGAGGTAATTTTTCTTCTTTGGAGGGGTTAGGGTTTCTGTTGCCATTCATCTATCATTTTATACCCTTAGCGATAGATAATACAAGCAATCTAGAGCTTGTATATGCGAGAAACTCGAGAAGTGAGTTGAATGACCAGCTCATAGCTAAGAACCTTGCTCTGCTGTGAGATCGATTCAATATCTTGAGGCTCGTGAGACCAGATCGTAAATTCATCCCCCTGATTTAGTTTTGTTCCAGGAGGAAAGAGAACGCTGGTCATGTCCATACAAACACGTCCACAAACCTTTCCCTTAACACCGTTGTGGTGAAGAGTGGTCCCTTGATAGGGCGTGCTCACTCCATCTCCATAACCTATGGCCAAAATCGCAACCACACCATCATCTGGAGCAGGAGTACTTCCATAACTTAAAGGGTCACCCTTTTTAACCTCAAAACTATGGAGGATATAAGTTTTTAGAGAAGAGATGACTCTTCCCTTCCACAGACTCTGTTGCCTTATATTAGGGGCCAAGGAGCTGGGCCCATAGAGCATAAGACCAGGACGAATATGAGTTTCTTCTCCCCCAACCCCCTGCTCTAAAGCACCACTATTGGCCTTCGACGTACGCTCTAGGGTTATACCTGCTTCTTTAAAAGCATCTTTTACGGCTTGAAAGCGCTCAATTTGCCACTTATTGCGATTATTATTCTTCATGGAAAGAGAGCCATTTGCAAAGTGGGTCATGACATGAAAGAGAGAATTGACTCCCTTACTCTTGAGTTGCTCAATCACTTTATCAACATCTTCATAGGGAATCCCAAGACGATTCATACCCGTATTAAACTTGAGGCATAAAGGTAATTGAGAACGAGTTCTTGCATCCTCGAGATAGGCCTTAAGATCAGGCCAACGAGCAAGAACGGGAATAATTCTTTTACTTAGATAGAGTTCCTTATGATCGTTAAAGCTCAGCCCCAACTCGCTAAAGACATAAATTTCTCCCGTAAACTCCGGGAGCTGATCTCTAAGAAAGAGCGCCTCATTAAGAGTTGCAACTCCAAACTCTTTAACTCCACACTCTTTGAAAGCAAAGTCCACGATACTTACTAGGCCATGTCCGTAAGCATCGGCCTTTACCATAAAGAGAATCTCAGAATTCTTATAGAGTTCTCTGAGGAGCTTAACATTTTGTTGGAGTAGGCTTAAATCTACTTCTAGGTAACTACCGTGTCGTACAGGTTCCATTTTCTACATGCTTTGTTCTGATCCAGGGTGGATGAAATACTTTTGAGAAGACTTTTTTACTAAAGTCTCTTCCTCATTTTGTTTTAAAGTATTTTCCAAAGCTTTCTCAGATTTGGCAATGATGGATTCAATAGCCTGTGGCGACATTGGATAGACACGAAGCTCAGGCTTAAGGTTCGCCCCAAGGATAACATCCGCATCTTCGAAGTAGCGCCAGTAGTTGAATCTCATGGAATAAGACTTCATTTCTTTCAAGTAGTCTTCTAGCTCTTCTTTTTCAACACGAAAGAAGAGATGGCGAACACCATGTTGATAAGAAGTGAAGCTAAGTTTCTTTTGAACTTCAAGTCCATTGATAAAATCTTGAATGAAATTCTTCCAATAGAATCTCATCTCTGTTTGGGCCAAGGCGCGATCGACGAGGTCCGTAAAATCGATGCCAATAAGAGCATGACGATCATAGCCGCCTTGAAGCCTCCCCTCAGGAAGACCACCAAATTTAATATCATCCATTTCGTGGAAGAGGTCCCAAGATTGTTTTCTATTATTAGAAAGATCTTCTACTTTCTGATTACGCCAACCATAGTAGCAGAAGGCTCCCGATAGGTAGTTTTCAAATCCTTCCCAATCAAAGTTAGAGAGGAACTCCTCCCCTTCTACTTGAATAAAGATCATGAGATCAGGATTCCCCCTCCTTCCTGTAATGAGAAGAGACATTAAATCTCCCCCCATCATTTCAAGACAAACCTGAGAGGCCATATTTTGAGCGAAGAATTCAATCCCATCGCGACAAGTTCTTCCCAACCATAAAGAGGGAATATCTTGGTACTTATCAAAAATAAACTTGGGAGAAACCAGTTTCTGTCCCGAGGGAGAAAGCTCTAAAAAAGTAAAGCGCTTAAACTCTTTCACGGTAGCAAAAACACGGGCTGCGGCCGTAAGAAAATCATCGGCCCCTTTCTCATTTTCAAAGCGTCCCTCAAGGGACTTTAAGAAATTATGGTAGAAGTTCTTTTCTTTAAGTTCTTCTGTTTTTTCAATAATAAGATTTAATTTTTCATCTAAGCGAGTTTCCGAATGAACGGCCTTCTTCGCCTGAAGCTGCCAGCTCTGGTAAGTATTAAAGCGCTTTAAGATAGATTTAATCTGACCCGTCAGACTTCTCCCCTCATGAATCATCCCTAGACTGAGAAGATCGTAGGTAGAATAGGCCAAGGCAGCAGCATCTTGTGAACAGTAGAAGGCCACGGCCACTCTCTCTTCATTAATTGCTGGAATATTTTTAAAAAGGAGACTTCCTTCACTCATCATCTTTACATCGACGATAGAAAGATCGGGAAGCTCTGTAGGATTTCTTAAAATTTCAGAATACTCTTTTAAGGTCGTGCAAACAAAAGGATGAACTCCTGTTTTTTTGAAAATATCTGAAAAGCTCTTGGCCACTTGGAGATCCTGGCACAAGATCGCCACAGTAATTTGTTCTAACTCTCCAGTCGGTGAATAGTCTTCGCTTTGCATCATACTTTGACCTCAAATTTTACCTGCCACCTTCATGGTCGCAACTTGCTTTATTATGCCTGAAAAAGACACACTAAGTCTATCTATCACTATAAAGAAGGGTTTTTCACGTAATTTTTCCAGAATTCATCAAGATTTGGAAGCTCTTCTACTCCTGATAATGAGTACTTACTCTGTGAATACAGCTTCTCCCTTTCTTTATATAAGGCAAAAAATTCGTCCTTCCCGGCCTTCACCAAGGGGCGATTTTCATCATCTCTTACCCGATCCCAACAAAGATCAACAGGAGTATTAAGCCATAGGGTTTGTGCTTGGGAATATGAATTAATGCATTCAATATTCTTTTGATGAAAGGTTCCACCCCCTAGAGCGTACAGACCTTCTCTACTTTCTAAGGTTTCCTTTAAAAGTTCCGTTTCTCGAGCGCGAAAATCTTCCCAACCATGTGTTTCAATCCAACGACCCAATTGATTCGGTTCTATCCCGAGCCGCTGGGCCAATTCGTGATCAAAATCGAAAGCCGCCCCCTTAAAGTCTTGCTTCCATTTCTTAAAAAGGGTCGTTTTTCCCGAACCCATAAATCCAATTATATAGAGATGCATAGGACCTAATCACTGTATCTTGTTAATACTCATTTAGATCGTACCTTATTTAAGAAAAACATTCTATTTGGAACGTGATGATTTATTCGGCAGTATTTCTGATATCAAATTTCATGACTACATCTCTTTTACTTGGCCTCTCGATTACTTCGTAGGGGATCCCAAGCTTACGATATAGTCTTTCGTGAATTTTAGAAGTGTAGACATAAAATGAACTGGCCTTCTTCTTTTCTTTAAGAAGAGGACCCATTTGCTCCAAAAGCTCCTTCATTGCATTGGTATTGCTAGGGTCATCTATAACAAGCCGAACCACCTCAATTGCCTCTTCCCCCTCATTTCTAGGCAAACGAATTCCTGTGGCCTTCTCAAGTGGCAAGAGAGCGTCCTCATCTTTAGAGAAAACAATCCCCATCCCTCCATTAAAAGAGGGGTCCCCTCGCGTAGGGTGATCCTTTGTTCTGACGATAAGCATAGTTCGCTCTTCAAAGTCACGAGAAGATTTCAAAAAGCCCTCTATCTCTTCATCGGAGAGGTTCAGTCTTTTTTTATAGGTCTCCCCTACAAAGTTCCAATAACCTCCCGAGAGGTCTTTATACTTTTGCACTCTAGAAGCTTTCGCACTTCCTAAGTCAACAACGGTTAGATAATCATTAGCTTGCGTTTTAAATGTAGCACTTGGCCTCTTTTCAAGAGTTTTTGCTACAAAAGTTGCCCCTTCTAGAGAAGTACTTTGCTTTTCAAGGGTGGGAAAATCCTTATTAAAAATCCCCTTTAACTTCTCCGGTGCAATGAGAGAAAGTTTTTCAAGAGGAATGATATTCATCCCTGCAATGAGAAGTGTTTGAAACTGAAGTTCTTCCACTTCTTCACGGCAATCATTATAGTCACGTATATTTTCAGAATTTGGATTAAGTGTTTTTTGAATTTTCTTTTGATCACATCTGCGATGACCTTCAAAGAGAAGATAGCCAAAACCCGCCGTTTCTACACTCTTCGTTAGTACACCTTCAGTAACGGCCTGAAGCTTTCGTCCCCTCAATCCAAAGGTACTGAGATAACCAATGCGACCAAGCTTTAGCATATTCAACGGAGGGAAAAGAAAGGGAGCGATAAAAAGAGTCGTCTCCACAGCAATCTCTTTTATTTTCTGAACGCCATAATAGTCTTCCCTCTCTTTTTTGAGCAGGCAGGCGCTGGCCATAAGTGAGTCATCATCGAGATGGGGAAGCTTTTCAATGGTCTGATATAGTGCCTCTCCTACGGCCGGATAAAAATGAAAGGGATTGGAATCTGATCCAAGCAATGCTTTCGCGCGATAGAGGTTAGTCTGGCCAATAATTTCTAATCTTGTCTTTAAATACTCACTTGAACTTTCCATCAAGGCATGGCGAATATCATCATCTTGATAAGGGGGCGACTTTTCCTGAAAAAGCTCATTCACTCCGTTTTGCGCCAATTCAGGGTGAAAACTGAAGTAAAGGAGCTTAAGCTTCGTTAAATGTTTCACTTGATCTTCAAGTTCTATCTTCCGTGATGCCGAACATCCCACTTGATAACAAACTTGGAGCTTACCAGAAGTGGAATTCTCTTGTTCGACTATGCGAGCGAGTTGTTCGAATTCTAAAACTCTCTTTTCATAGAGTTCCTTAAGTTCATCAGAACTGGGATCATTTTTAAGCCCCCTCATAAATCGAAAGAGATTTTTCTCTGCGTCGATTTCTTCCTGAAGCATATTCGTCATCTGAGCGCTGACTTTATCAAAGACCGCAGGGTCCTTCTTATTTTGCAGGAGTGTCGATGAAGAAGGAGGGCACTGAACAGGGTTTCCCTGCTCCATTTCAGAACATCTCTCGCTCCAATGGGCCAGGGAGTCGGTGAGGCCGACGCAAATAAATAAGAGCAGAATTAATTGGAATCTCATTTAGCTATATATCGGAATATTATTTATAAAAGTTGAGTAAAAAGAGCGGTCTAAGCGACCATTATTATACAAAGGTAGTATCCTATAAATTCAGGTATATAAAGATGTGGAAGTGCTATTTACTGTAGAGTGTTAATACTGTATTACATCTGTCCTAGATTAAGAAAAACATTCTATTTATGAGACTTGGAATATGGCATTACACAGAGACCATCAAATTTACGACACGATTGACCCAAAAATCACCCTTTCAAAATATGTCTTTGATGAGACAGTCCAATACGAATTGGGAGAGAGTTGTACTTGGGTCTCCGACCTCTATAAGGAACTA
>JBFHGF010000187.1:0-6623 GCA_041583335.1 Bacteriovoracaceae bacterium | reverse complement strand
GAAATTCATGAGGCCTTCGCGGCCCAAGTTCTCTGTACCTTGAAGGCCTGGGAAGATGAGAGTTTTTGTAAAGAGAAGCTTGGTCTTGATGGAGCACTTGGTTCTATTGATCGCAGTAAATTGAATGTTAATGGTGGGTCCTTGGCCCTTGGCCACCCCTTTGGCGCCACAGGGGCGCGTATCGTAGGTTCTTTGGCAAAAATGCTGCACCAAAAGGGATCAGGACGTGGATTGGTGAGTATTTGTACTGCTGGTGGTATGGGAGTGACGGCCATTATTGAGAAATAGAACGCTGCGGTATTTTTACTGCAAAGCTCTTCTCTAAGTTTATTTACAATCCTTAACCCCCGTTTCAAAATGATAGTCTAATAAATCATTTAACGGGGGTTTTCTTATGAAAGGGATTTCAACACTACATCTTCTCTTTTCCTTCTTTCTATCTTCATCTTTCCTTTGTCCTTCGCTTTGGGCCAGTACAGGGAGAGTAGGAGATTCCATTAGCTATGCTTCGGCACCTCAAAGTGGCCTTGATATGCGCATCGAAATGGAGTACACCAGCTACGCCGGCCTTGAAATGATTCGCGCCACTCGCACTTGGATTATGGGCAATCTTGTGGCCGATATTACGGAGAGTATAGCACCCGAGGATATCATGACCATGGAAAATGCCGGCCTGATGGTGGCCATGTGTCCTCAAATCGGAGGAGTTTATGAATACCTTGATCTACCCGTGGGGAGAACTTTGACTTGTAAGATTAATGCCAGTGCGGTCTCCGCTGCGATCTACGATAAGTATCAAGATATTTTTTCCGAAGCGGGAACTATTTGGCTCGGGCCTTTTCCTGTTTCAGGGATAGCGCAAATGGATATTGGCGGGACTATAGTTGCCGTGGTAAATTACCACTGGAATTAATCTCAGAAAGTATTAAGAAATCTAGAAGGAAAGTTATTTAAATGAAGTTATCTGAAGAATTGAAGTACCGTGGTCTAATTGAAAATGTCTCTAACGAAGAAATTTATGAAAAACTCGATAATGAAAAAGTAAAGTTCTATGTCGGTTTTGATCCTACGGCCTCTTCTATTCAAATTGGAAACTTCCTAGGTGTGGTGACCATGCGTCGTCTTCAAGAAGCGGGACACACCCCTTATATCTTAGTTGGTGGGGCCACTGGAATGATTGGTGACCCCTCTGGTAAGAGTGCCGAGAGGAATCTTCTCGATGCGGACACCTTACAAGATAATGTCAATGCCATGAAAGATCAGCTCTCCAAATACTTAAGTTTTGAAGGGGCGAACGCTGCGGTTGTGGTGAATAACTTTGATTGGATTGGAAAGTTTAGCTACCTCGATTTCTTACGAGTGGTGGGAAAACGTTTTCGTCTGTCTGAAATGCTGGCCAAAGACTCGGTTAAATCGCGCCTAAACTCGGAAGCTGGTATCTCGTATACTGAATTTAGCTATCAAATGATTCAGTCATACGACTTTGCTCACTTGGCCGCTGAACACGATGTTATTTTACAAATGGGTGGGGGCGACCAGTGGGGTAATATTACCGCAGGTATCGATCTTGCTCGTAAAATGCATTCTAAACAAGTGTATGGCGCAGTAACTCCTTTGGTGACTGATTCACAAGGTAAGAAGTTTGGTAAGTCTGAAGGCGGCGCCATTTACATTGATGCCGAAAAGACTTCTCCTTATCAGATGTATCAATTCCTTTTGAATAGTGATGATGACAAAGTAAATGATTACCTGCTCTACTACACCTTTCTTAGCATTGAAGAAATTAAAGAACTTAAAGATAAGACAGAGTCTGAACCGCATATGCGTGCGGCCCAAAAGGCCTTGGCCACAGAAGTGGTGAAATTTGCCCATGGTGAAGAAGGTCTTGAAGCGGCCATGCGGGCCACAAGTTTCTTCTTTGGTGGCACCATTGAAAATGTAACCGATAAAGATGTCGCCAGTATTTTTGCCGATGTTCCCTCTATTGAACAAAAGCGCAGTGACCTCGAAGCAGGGATTGCTATCTTGGATCTTTTGGCCGAAACACCTCTTTTCAAGTCGAAGGGAGAGGCGAGGCGCTCTGTGCAACAAAAGGGTGTTTACCTCAATAATATTCAGATTGCGGGAGAAGACATGCTCGTCAAACCTGAGCACTTGGCCAGTGAAAGTTCACTTGTGATTCGCAAAGGTAAGAAGAATTACTGTGTCGTTAAGTTTGCTTAACAAGCATTCGTCTCATTACTAAGGATAAACTTATCTACCAGTGCGTAGATAAACATCCCCACAAACATGGATAAGGCTACGATATAGAGTTCACTCTGATTTCTAAAGAGTCCACTGACGGCCGGACCTGGACAGAATCCTCCAAGTCCCCAACCAATCCCAAATATGGCCCCTCCACTAAGGAGGCGCCAATCGATATCTTGCCTTATGGGAAGCATGAACTTGGTTCCCATGATGGGAGGAAGACCTCTCTTTATTCGTTTGATCTTAATCCAGTGAAAGGCACTTGAAGTAAGGGCAATGGCCCCGATCATAACGAAGGCCAGGGAAGGGTCCCACTCACGAGTGAGGTTAAGAAAGCCATAGACCTTATTGGGATTATTCATTTGAGAAATTTCAAGACCAGCACCAAAGAGAAAACTGGTCAAAAACACGATGATATTTTGATTCATTAAATTATCCTTATATCTTAGTTAGCGGGAAAGAGGTAAACCGTCAGAAAACCCGCGGCCATAAAAGTCAGGGTCGCTACCAGTGAGCGGGCCGATAGGCGAGAGAGGCCACAAACCCCATGGCCAGAAGTACAGCCACTGCCTAAGCGAGTACCAAATCCAACAAGTAGGCCTGCAATAATAAGTCGAGTTGTGCTCACGGTTTCAAATTGCGCCGGGGTATTGAAGATAAGGTGCATGACATAGGCGCCAAGAATCAGGCCAGCGATACTACTTATACGCCAAAGGGTATCGCCTTTTTTTAAATGGAGAAGGCCTCCAAAGAATCCGGAAATGCCAAAGATTTGTCCCCGTAAGGCGAAGAGAAGGGTTGCGGCCATTCCAATAACGAGGCCACCTATCAGGGCCTGAAGCGGGGTGAAATGGACAATGGTCATGAATGCTCCTTAGGGTTATAAATCTCATAGAGATGACTGATTAATTTCTTTATTTTTTCATCGCAAATATAATAGTGCTTAAGTTTCCCCTCGCGCTCAAAATGAACCAGTTGCATATGCTCGAGCTTTTGTAAGCACTGGCTAATTTGGCTCTGACTCATGCCAAGCTTCTTTTCAAGCTCGGTGACAGTGAGGCTTTCTTGGTAGAGCATACACAGAAGCAAGAGGCGACCGGGATGGGCCATAACTTTTAAAACATCGGCCACTTTATTGGCCCGTTGATTCATTTGTTCTAAAGGGGTGATCTTTATCATATTATAAAATTATAATATGTTAATATATCCGTCTACTCCACAAATTCTAGGCGGCCCTCTTTTCAACTGGGGCCAAAACCTTACCTGATCTAATTGCTTGATTTTTTGTTTATTTCCCTAAATAAAGGGCCATATCGAGGGTAAATTTGGCCACTGTGTTTAGTTAAACGCTATTACCTTTTAAAATAAATTCAACTACTTAATTAGCTCTTTTTAACAGGTACACCACTATGAAGTTCATTAAGATTTTTTTATTTATTGCTTTTGGTCTATTCACTGCGGCCTCTATGTCGGCCCCAGATCTCTATAAAGTTGTCTACCGAAAAGGTGATGTCTCAATGGAGCGAGGTGGCGAAAAGCGCAAGGTTTTCAAAGGCGACTTCCTCTTGGCCGGAGATGTCATCAGCTCGGGCAATACGGGGATGGTCATTCTAGGTTTTGGTGAAGGTTACCGTTCACGCATGAAAGTTGGGCCCATGTCTCATTTGGCCTTAGAAGGAAAGAAGCCCGATAGGGATGATGAAAATAAAGAGAAGACATTCTTCTTCTTAGATGTGGGAAATATTTTGGTTCACTATATCAATAAGAATAAAGATAAGAACCGATTAAAAGTGAAAACCAAAACGGCCGCCATGGGAATTAGAGGAACGGAGTTCTTTATTCACACTACTGAGGCGGGTGAAACTTTAGTTGCTGTGCGCAGTGGGGTTGTTTTGGCCAAGCATAAAGACAAGAAAACAGGAATCCCATTAACTAGCGAAGAAGGAGTGGTGTTCACGATGGATGGGGCCTCCTCGATGCTTACTCCCCCTACTTGGTACAAGCATATTAATTGGGAGCTCAATGACCTCTCTAGTGAAATAGAGAAACTTCAGCATAACCCTGCCATTCAAAAAGTGGGAGTAGATGCTCTAGTGAATAAAATGATTACAGTTTCTGGTGATAAGCTTAAGGCCTCCGAACTTGAAGGTAAGGCCAAAGGTTGGCAGCAACAGTGTGATAAGAACCAGGCCGCAGGCTGTACCGATCTCGCCCTCTACTTGCTCAAGAATGGACGCATTGATGAGACGAAGAATGTGGTGATGACCCTCTTTAATAAGGCCTGTGGTCTTGGCGATGCCCGCTCCTGTGTGTGGGTGGGAAGAGTCGAACATGAGCTAGGAGAAAGGGATAAGGGGCTGGCCCACATTAAGGCCCTTTGTGAAGACAAGCGCAGTGCCTATGCTTGTTATTCTCTGTGGGAAATTTATAAGTCTGATCGCAATGGCGATGAGGCCTCCAATGATGAACTGGCCGCTAAGTACCTGCAGAAATCTTTGAGTATGCTTCATGGGCTAGATGATTTTGAGGGGGCGTTGGCGCAATTTAAAGAGGCCTGTAATACTGACAATGGTATCGCCTGTTTGAATTATGGTATTTTATTAGAACAAATTGATAAGAAGTTTCAGGCCAGAGAAATGTATCAGAAAGGGTGTTCTCTAGGATCTGGTGCGGCCTGCTCTAATTTGGGTTATATGTACCAAAGTGATAAGAAACTCGATGAAGCGAAGAAGCAATACACCAAGGCCTGTTTTATGGATGAGGCCTATGGATGTTATAACCTCTCTTGCCTCTATTCCAAAGAAAAGAAGATCGACCTTTCTAAGCAGTACCTACGCATGGCCATCTCTGGTGGATTTAATGATTGGTCCACCATTGAAGGAGATCAAGATCTCGTCAACCTGAAGGCCGATAGCAGTTATGCGCAATTTGAAAAAGACCTTAAGTTAGAGTTTGGAGTCAAAGAGGCCAAGTAATTGGCCTTCTTATGGGCAAAGTACTGGGCGACATTGGGAAGTTCTAGTTTTATATAGAGCTTTATCAACACATCATGAAGCTTGGGGTCAGGATATTTGAGCGCCAGTGTATGCAGCTCGCGCGTTCCTTGGTCCCATTGCCCACTGGCAATATGAATGAGGCAAAAGAGAAGATTAAAGTAGGGATGATCTCCTCTTTGGCCTTCCTGTTGTGCTTTCTTTCCGTAGGCATGGGCCAAGGAGAGAACTTTCTTTTGATGGGCCGGTGAATAGACTGAATTATTTAAAGTCAGGATAAAGAGTAAATAGCTTTGACCGAGGGATCGAAGTGGACTTGCTTGCTCCGAGCTTTGTTCCCAACGTTGGGCCATATTTAAAAGTTCCTTACTTTGAGCGACAATATCTTTTAGCCCAATATGATCATGACGAATATTTTTAAAAAAAGTGCGAAGAGAGAATACAAAGATCGCTTCTTTCTCATGATGGTCTAAGTAATCCGTTGAACTCTTCAGTAGGACCTCGAGTTTCTTATGGTCCAGGTTCTCTTCCCAACGTGAAATTTGTTCTTCGTTATAGAGTTCATGAAAAATTTGTACCCACTGATGATCAAGATTTTTTAAAAAGAATATCTTGGGAAAGATATCACTTAGTGGAAAGAGAAGGGCATCATGATAGCGATGGCAGGGATGTTGAGTGGGGATGGGTCGAGGATTCTTTATACTCATACTATTGTTCTGCATCACGTAGTCCTTTGGGGTAAGGTTCACGTATGTATTATTGACGATTTAGAGGTAGGAACCAATTCAATAGGTTTAATTGGAATATGGGGGAGCTAAGTGCTTAATTCTAAGAATAGGCGCCTAGTAACGGTGGCAATTTTTTAAATCCTGCTTACTGGCACATGGCCACAAAAATACCATTACAAGTAAGTTGGAGCTTCTTTTTATCTATTTTATAGGTTTCATAGATTCCTAGTTTTGCTCCACACTCATGCCAGTGCCCTAGGTTGGCCCCCTCTTGTACTCCGGTTAGGGTTTGATTGTAGTTGGTATCGCACAAGTTATCGAGTCCAACTTGACCATAGACAGTAGTCGCATAGTTTTGTGAGATGACATGAATACAGGTTTTGCCCATCTTCTCGCAGGCCTCATTACCCGTCATGCCGTTGTATTGGGTTTCTTTAGTGGGATCTAAAATGAGGGTATTTCCATCTTCGCGATCGGCAACGGCGGTGCAATCAATGACAACGCCATCTTCGTCGAGTTTAAATGAAATAGGAATGTGGCGTGTTGTCTGTTGCCCATCCCATTGGAAGGGTAAGAAGAGGTAAGTGTCGACTGAGTAGATATCATCACTTTGATCATATTCCTCATAGTCACGCATGGATATATTGGGCGCCCT
>JBFHGF010000186.1:0-6636 GCA_041583335.1 Bacteriovoracaceae bacterium | reverse complement strand
TCTGACTTTGTCGGACTTAAGGGCCTGGTTAAGATGCTGTTTGATGAGGTTTTTAAGAACTTCTCGTCCTTCGAGTTTGAGAATCTGCTCTGGGGTATGGGTATTCAAAATATCAATGATCTCATCGCGAAAGGTCGGCATTTTATTAGTCATTTCATCAGTCGCTTTTTCTTGAGATGTTTCGATGATAAAGACCATCGTGACAGAAATAAAACGTTGAGGACCATCAGGTCTGGCCAGGTTCGCGGTGATAGGTTCAATAGGATATTCGGTTATGATATTTCCTTGATGGGGTTGAATCTCAAATTTATTTTGACCACTACCTTCAGGGCTAACCGTTTGTGTTTGTTGAGTGAGAACTTCATCCGCTAGATCGGAGAGTTTATTTTGCTGAATGAGAAGAAATCCCACGAAGAGGGTATTGACCACTACAAGAGTGATGAGAAGTAGGTTTGGCTTATTTTCATTTTCATTGTCGCTCATATCTTTATTCTACGACAAAAGGCAGATTAATTTGAGCAAAATTTTTGAAGGGCCAAAGATCCCACGGTTGTAGGGCAATTTTCTTCTGTTCGAGGCACAAGATTGGACTGAATAGGTGTTCTATAGAGCCTTAATATGGAGAGATTGCTCAACTGGGCCAGTGGGCTAACATCCAAGATGGGGTTTACTGAAAGATTGATCATTGTGAGGCGATTAAAGCTGCTCGTTTCAAATACACTTAGATCCTGAATGCGGTTAAAGGTAAGTGTCACTTCTTCAAGAAGTGGAGAACCTTTTAGAAAGTTAATCGTGTCCACATCAGAATTGGTGTAAAAAAGGTTTTTAAGTAGAGGCATTTCATCAGGGAATGTAACTTCTCCATTTTGGAATTCATTGAGAAAGAGGGTTTCTAATTTCTTATTTCTACTCAAGTCGACTTTACCCGAGGTTCCCGTTAGGCGTAGCTCTCTTAAAGATTTAAATTTTTTGAGTACATTTGTGTTCGGGATATAGGTATCGCGAAGATCAAGAACTTTAAGACCTTTGCTCACTCTCTCAAGTCCTAGCAAGATAGAAGTATTCATACCGACGAGGTTTAGTTCTTCTAGGTCGATCCCTTCAAGCTCGGAGAGGTCCTCAAGAGTGGTCCCTGTGAGAGATAATCTCTTTAGACCTTTGAGCGACTTTATTCCCTGAAGATCGGATAATGGGTTCTTATCAAGATAGAGGCTTTCTACATTAACATTTTTGCCAAGAGCTAAACGATTGAGGCCAAGGTTGATTAGTCGTAACTCTTTAAGGTTAACCTCTTCCAAAGTAGAAAGGTTCACCTGATCGAGTGGATATTCATAGATCGAGACTTTCTCTAGGGCGGGTAAGAGCTTGGCCGAAGAGAAGTTGATATGACCTTCTGGGGTAGAGTTATAGTTAAGGTAAATAGAAGTTACAGACTTAAGATACTCTACAATACGATTGCAGTTATGATAAAAATCTTGTCCCTGTGATTGGGGAAGTTGATCAACTCTCTTATCAATTAAAATTTTGAGAAGGTTCCAAGAAGGAGAACCGAAGTCACGTGCTTGACACCAATCCATCAAGTCTTGATCTTCTTTGCTTGCTTCACGATCAAGATCGAGAAAGGGAGAGGACTTCCAAACAACTTCTTGAGAAGTACTTTCAATCCATTTTCCATGGGCGCCAATAAAGCTATAGAGGCTTTGGTTTTCAGCACAGTTTACGGAGAAGGGGAAATCGGGATCAGAAGTGCGCTCCATTGCATCTGGAGTAAGAACCACATCAAAGCCATTAGTTACTCCAATGATATACCATTGACCACCGATATTAACATAGGCAGGTCCACCGCTATCGCCATGACAACTTCCTTGGCCAGGCTCACCTTGGAAGAGCAAAATATTATAGAAGCGAGAGTTGTCGATGTATTGGCCTAACTGGGTCATTCCGACAAGTCGATCACCAGCTTCAACTCTACCTCTTAAAGGAGAGTGATTACCAAACCCTGCTTGGTAAATATCCATACCCTCGGTGAGGAGGCCACGGTTAGAAAGGATGGGAAGAGGTTGGTATCCGGCCGGAATTTCTTCTTCAAATTTTATCCAAGCAATATCAAAGCTTGGGAACATCATGGTCCAATCAACGGGATAGCGAACTTTATAATCCACTGCCGCGATAGTGATACCTTCTTGATGGGTAGAGTTTCCAAAGAAGAGATTTACATCTTTGGGTTCGCGATCCATTAAACAATGCTTGGCCGTGACGGCGAGTTTAGGACCGATTAATGAAGCTGTGCAGTATATTTTCCCATCTGCTTTTACCAGTGCAATAGTATTATAGAGTGCTGGGTGGGGTGGTTCTGGCCAAGTTCCACTGACAATTTTATCACCAAGAGCGTTAACCTCTTGAAATAAGGATAAGAATAGAGAGACGAAAATCAATAATTTCACCCCCCCTATGTCTCAAGAATTTAATGTTTTTTCAAGGGCTAAGGTAAGAATAACTTAGGAAGTACATACTTAACTTTCGTTTAGTTTTGAGGTTCTTGCTCAGATGAGGTCCAGCCCTGAATCTCATTAATTTGTCCTGACTCCAAGTTAACGGGGTCATCGTCATCATCACCTTCAGAGGCGAATCCTTTTAAACCACTCAAGTCGACAGCGGGCGCTGGATCGTTTCCACCTTGTGAGGCGGTTTGGCGTGAGTTGGAGTTGGGATCAAAGTAATTGCTTCCAAGTTCTGCAGCAAGGGCAGCAGTGTTGGCCTTATTTGATTTAGAGCCATCAGAAATCTTGATAAAAGAAGAGACAACATTGGAGTATTGATAAACTTGAGCGATATC
Source organism: Bacteriovoracaceae bacterium (assembly GCA_041583335.1). GTDB lineage: Bacteria > Bdellovibrionota > Bacteriovoracia > Bacteriovoracales > Bacteriovoracaceae. The sequence goes on along the minus strand of JBFHGF010000186.1, from coordinate 3,800 downwards.
TTGGGCCGAGTTCTTATACTTTTCAGTAAGACTGGCGATGGCCTCTTGGCCTGACGTGCTGTTGGGATCCTCGTCATATTGAGTTTTCTCAAGCTTCTTTGCGAGACTGTTAACAAGTTGAGTTCTTTCATTCTTAAAACGCGCTATAATTTTATCCTTAATACAGGCTTCGATATTAGTACATCCTTCATTTTGAACTTTAGTCTTTAAGCTTTGGTACTCTTCATCAGATAGACCTTGTTCGCTAAGAATTTCTTTGAGTTTTTCTTCTGAACTATCGGCATTCAATTCATCTTTAACCTTCTCCTCTAAGGCCATATTTCGAAGTTCATACTCGAGGAGTAACTTATCGTTGTCAGACTTCTTTGTAAGGTAGTCTTTACATTTGGGATCTGCTCCGGGATTGGGAACATCTTTACAGTTGTTCTCTAGGTCTTGGGCAATCTTATTTAATTCCTCTTCGTAACCTGAGTCTTTCATCAGCTCTTTGGAGCCGATATTGGTGATCTTATTGATATTAACTTTCTTTTCGTTAATGGTTGCACCGGAGAGTACCATTCGTTTATCTTCAGGAGCTTCTTCGAAAGTTTCGATTAAGTCTTCTGTTTTTTCGAGTGAAAGTTTTACGGATGTCATGAGCTTATTAAGTTCACAGGGGGAGATAACGTCTTCACCATCTACGTTTACCGTTAAGTTCTTTTCACAGTAGTCGCCGATATTTCCAATACATTTAGAATATCCGGCATAAGACATGGACTCTGTTCCCGCTTGATTCAATTGGGTCAATTGTTTCAGATTCTCTTCCTTTTGTTTTTTCAATTCATCAGAAGTGGCGCTATCTGAAATTTTTCCATCCTCATCTGAATAGATACAAAAGTTGGAGAGCTCGGTAATTAGAGACTTTCCTAGTTGAGAGCGATAAATGCGATAGAAGTCGACGTGATCACCTGCAACTTTTAAGCGCTTCTTATCTTCCGTATCTCCATAGAGTGCTTCTTCTAAGCGTTTCATAAGATAGTTTTCTAAAACTTGTGAGGCGCTGGACTTTTCTACTTTAAAGTTGGAGAGACCTGGAGAGTATTTATTGGTTCCATCTTCTCCGGGAGCTGATTCAAGTTTGGCATAGACCGTTTTCTTATCTTCCGCCGTGGCATTATTCCAAGCGCATTTGAGCAATTGGCCTCGGTCTTCGGCCTCTTCTGGAGGAAGGCTCGCTTTGCATCCATCGATGAGTTCCTTCATGGGTTCTTGCTCTGTTAATGTCTCAAGTTGATCAAGTCCATTTTCACCGGCGGCCGTAATTTTTGAAGCTGCTGTTTTAATATTCTGAGCATAGACGAGAGGTCCATGGAGAAGCGAAGTAAAAAGTAGGCCAATGAAAATAGGGTATTTCATATGATACTTTTCGGTGTTTATCAGGGGAAACTTGAGCGTTTTTGACAGGTATAAGTAGTTAAAAAAAGGGGGAAAACACGGCAATTCCCCCTCTTTTATAGTATTCAAGATCAATCCTAGATCTCGCCTATTTCTTGATCTCTATTTTTAAATGAAATCAACACCTTGGCAAATTTTAATTAGATTAACGCTTCGTTAGTATTTAGTTCAGGTGAATACGTTCTTATTCAAGAAAACTTCTTTATTAAGATAATAAGCACTGCTCTTCTCACAATTAAAATTTTACTTTCATTAAGAATAAAAAATGAATTGAAAAATGAGACTGATATAAAAGAATAAAAATTTTGATAAATGTTGTTTTTGTATTCTAAAAGGCCCTTGAAAAGGTTTTTTTGATTTTTTACTTGCAAAATAACCGCTACTTACGTCACACTAATTTCTATTATAATTCAATGATTGATAAACCCTTATGGAGGAAATCATGGCCAAAAAGAAAGCCGCTAAAAAAGCAACTAAGAAAACAGCAACTAAGAAAACAGCTAAGAGAGAAGTTCTAGTAGTTGGTTCTAAAACTAAAGTTGCCCTTAAAGGTTCTGGAAAGAACACTTTCAACGTATCTTCTGATACTCTTGATGCAATCAACGAACTTGTTTATCAAGCTGTTGAGCAAGCTCAGAAGCGTTGTGCTGCTAACGGACGTAAGACTATCCGTCCTTACGACATCCTTGCATAATTAAAAATAACGAAGTTTATTTTTATATAGAGAAGGCCGGTTTTACCGGCCTTTTTTTATGACTAGAGAATTGACTGAGATTATCTTTTATTCAGGAAACTTATTAAACTTCACAACCTTCTCAAGATCATGATCCCAATTGGCCTTACTGGATATAAAGAGATGAGCATTAGGAGTTAAGTTGATCTCTGAGTCTAAAGAGCCCGCGGGAACCATTAGAAAACTCTTCTCCTCTTCGCGAGTGAAGTAGGGAAGGGCCGAGCCGCATTGTGAGCAAAAGCACTTTATATGGCGAGTATTGGTTAATTGGTAGTGCTTGAGAAGATGTTCGCCTTGAATCCATTTAAGTTGAGCTTTTGTGCTAAAGAGATTGGCCGCATGAGCAGAGCCCGTATCTTTTTGACAATACTGACAGTGGCATAAAAAGAATTGTTCAAAATCACCTTCAATTTTATAGGAGATATTTTTACAGAGACAAGAGCCTTGATATTGGGTGTTCATAGGAGTCCTTATTTTTGGTCATCATCTTTTTTAGTGGGGTAATCTAGGAAAGATAAATCTTCTTTAAGCGTTTCATCATTATGATGAAATACATTACCGGTAAGATCAATAGGTTTGACTTCTCTTGCTTGATCGCGAGGGACTGTGGGAGAGTTCTTGGAAAAGTCGATCTGCTCAGAGTCTTGTTCATCTTTAGAAATAGGTCCGCTACTTCTGCGCTTCATAAGAGACATGAGGGAAAGGAATCCAGTAAGGGTAATCACGATTAAAATAATGGAGGCCGAAGTCTTTCCTAGTGCCCTTTCAAATTCATGAATAATGTCAAAGAATGTGAAGTAGAGGATCATGATTAAGAGCATATAGAGAAAGCCTGCTAATTTCATAAATTTAACCATGGTCATTCCTCGTGGCAATTAATAATGGACCTATCCCCATATTAAGCTAAGAGCAAAGACTTGTGAATTAAATGCTTAATGCTAAAGAATCAAAAGAGCTGCTCAAGCTTGAATGATGAAGAATTTGGGCATGAAGAAAGGTCCTTAGATAAAGGACCTAAGTTCTTGCAATAGTGAAGTAAAGAACCTCTCTTATTGGATAGTCACTTTCGTAGAAGAAGCCGTTTTCTGAAACTTCAAGTGAACACGAAAAGATCCAAAAGGAATTTCTCTAGAAAAACTCACTCCATTGTTTGCTGATGTATGCACTGTCTTAACAATAAAGAAGTCCACAGCAGCAGAGGTTTGACCTTCATTCTCGAGTTGGTCACTCTCTTCTGCAGTGAGAAGCTCTGTTAGATCATACTGAAACTTCAGATGTGATTTTTCCGAGGTACCAAGTTTTTCTTCCCTAAGAATATTATATTGTCCGTCACGATAGGCCTTTAGTGTAACGTCCTCAATTGTATTCAGGGCCTGTGTGCTCATGAATGAGTAAGTGAAGCTGGAGTAGGGAGAAACTAAAACCATTTTAAAGCCATTTCTCGTGTTCACACAGTTGAGAAATTTTAAGGAGTAGTTCACTTCGATCGTGTAGTCATCACTCATTTTAACGTCAGTGGCCTTAAAGCTATAGGCTCCAGCTCTTAGACGAAGTTCGTCTTCTTTGTTTTCGCATCTCGCTTGAGTTCCGTCTGAAACTTTAACTGTTTCAAAAGGAATATTAGTTGCGAGTA
>JBFHGF010000185.1:0-6664 GCA_041583335.1 Bacteriovoracaceae bacterium | reverse complement strand
CTTCCATATCTTGGAAAGCCCTGGAATAAAGGAGCCTGACACCACCTCAATAGAGACCTGTAACCTAAAATAGGTTTCTAAGTTAAGTAGGCCATAGTGAAGCGTGCGCTGCTGGCCCACCACTTCTAAGCTGATATCGGTAAGAAGGTGAAAATTGAGTTCATGCCTTAAATTCTTAAAGAACTCAAAGAAGCCTTCATTAAGTCCATCTACCCACGGGTAGCTAATGGATAAAGGATTCAAGATCACCCCTTCATCTTGGTGAGAAGAGCGAAACTGAGTTCCAAACTTTTTAAAGAGTTTATCTCTTAGGGTTATTTCCGAAGATGCTTGGACTTCTTTCATGGATGATCTCCAGCACCTTTGTATTCACTCTCCTGCGAAAGCCCCTGCCCTACTTTGTCTCTCAATAACTCAATACCATGAACCAATGAGTCCATAGAAGGAGGACAACCCGGAATATAGACGTCAACGGGTATCACTTCATTAACAGGAATGCTTTCAAATATCGCCCCAGTAGCTGCGCAAGTCCCTACGGCCACACAGTATTTGGGAGACATCATCGTTTCATAGACACGCATCAGATAAGGCCTAAGCTTGGGGTTGATCACCCCGCTCACGATAAGCACATCACAGCGCTCAATTCGTTCGCTATTAAATTTTTCTCGAATTAAATGAGACTGAGGATTAGGGCCCTCAAGGCGCATAAGCTCACGAGCACAGCAGCCAGCTCCGGCCGTAAAGGGGGCCAAGAGTTGAGAGCGCGACCAAGATTTGAGTCTAAAGAATAAGTCGCGACTGGGCACAACTTGGGCCACCCCTTCTAATGAGGCCATATCCTCTTCTTTTTCTTTTAAAGATGGATTGGGTTTATCTGACTTTTTCGAAGTCTTACTCATGGATTCCTTATTGGTGTAAAAAACTCAGGTGCCATCATTTTATGAGTCTCTATCTAAGATGACAATAAGGATGTCCAATGCTTAACGTATAACGTCATAGAGATTGGTACGCTTTCTGCTATTGAATTCCTTCCATGAAATATCTTCGGGAAAGAGACCTTCTTTTTCTTCGAGCTTACGGGCATCACAAGAGAGGCGCTTTCCATTATCGTAGACCCAATTATAGATGAGCTCATGGGAACCACCTGGTCGCCCATCGTATTCTATAAAACGATAGTGAGGACGCTTGGCATTGGCGAGACTAGACATAATAGTAACGGCTTGCTCAAAACCAAGATCGAGATCTCTGGACGAACAGCCACTGGTTTCATGCTTAGGATACTTTCTCTTGCCTGCGCCACCGATAATGGGATTTTCCATCCATGAACGTCGCGAACAAGAATAAAAGTAGTTTAATTCCTCTAAATTAATCCAGTTTTGAACATAGGAGAAGAACCAACTTCTTTCGATATCTTTTTTACTATTGGCCGGACGAACAAAATCAAAACAAGTTTTCATGCGCGTACTATATTTATTGATTAACTTCAGCCAAAATTCATCGAACTCAAGGGCCTCGAGTTTCTTCTCATCTTCATCAATTTCAAAGCGGGTACTATCAGAAATAACCGTGCTCGATTGAAAGGCCCTGACATCCTTTAGGATCTTGGCCCTCCTGGCATAGTCTAGAGCATATTGGTCCGTGGCCTTCTTTATTTGTTTACTTCGTAAACGGGCCATTTTCTGGCCTTTCCAAATATAGTCATAAAGACGAAAGCAATTCTTTCGCAAAGAATTAATCTCATCAAAACTAAAGAGATGCCCATTTTCAAATGCAAAGTTCAAAACATCAGGCTTGTCGATTTCCCCACCCACTCGGTAGGCCGGCTCACGTAGAGGTCCAGAGATACTGCTGCCAAATCCATTTTCAGCAAAGGCCAAAACATAGTCCCACTTTATTTTCTTCTTTAAATCTTTGAGAGTCTGAACGCCTTCATAGAGCTTATCAAAGGGATTAATTCCAATGAGTACTAAGCGCGATAACCACTCGCTATTGGCCTTACAAGGGTAATTCTCACAATATTGTAGAACAATTCCCCCGATGACTGTTGCTCTTTGAGACTGTACTTTTAAATCTTTCTTACTGGGAAAGAATTCAGTCTTATCTCCGAAGACCCATATTTGTTGAGGCTTTCCGGATTGATCCATAAGCCTTGGAATAATTCCCTGAGCAAAAGTGGGACGATCAATATCTCCACTATACTCTTCCCATACATCGTCTTGATCACAAAAAGTATGGCGAAGGTAGCGTTGACCAGAGACCATATCCAATTCGTATTGGTGCTCCGACTCCAACGGCGTCACCATATAATAAGAAACTTCCGTAGAGTCTTTTATACGAAAAGAATTGAGGTCAAAGAAAGGATGAGTATCGATGTCACCAAGGCGATTAGGAGTACTGAAGCGTTCAGGAACATTAAACCAAACAGGCTTGGCCACGACGGCCTTGGGCTCAACGGGATCAGCTTCAGGAAGCGGGTCACTTGAACAGCCCATCAGATTTAAGGTAACGCTTAAGATCACCAACGGGGCCAAAAAGAAATACACATTCCTTACAAAACTTCGTTGACAATTATGCTCTAAATAGTTCAAAATTCAACCTCATACAAATGCCTGACTATCATCCCCCGGTGATGAAATTGGTAGACATACGGGATTTAAAATCCCGGGGCTTCACGGCCGTGCGGGTTCAAGTCCCGCCTGGGGGACCACCTTTTCTTTAGCATCTATTCTCCATTTTAACGGCAACTTACCTTACATTACCAATGATTTTGGACATAATTTTCAAATTGTCTTCGATTCCAGGAATTATTTGGACTTTGTCCGGGAAAAATACTTTTTTCAGTGTTTTGTTTGTTTTTTTAGGAGCAAAACGAAATACTCTTTTTGTGATTAGGTCTTGTGTCTCTGGGCCTAATAGCTATTCGGTGCGGCAATTACCGAATAGGTCCTAACGGTCTCGCCTAACCTTGGGAAGAAGATATTGTGGGTGGCATCTGCGCATTTGGATGATCGCGTTTTTGCCACCACACTTCTCTTTTTTTACGCAACACACCTCAACAAATTCACCTTATTCCTTCGCCGTTTGATGACTTCTTTATTATGAAAGTTTTTTTCACATTATTTTTCTGGTAATGTCTTGACGGATAGGCATATAATTCTGGTCCGGTAATAGCACGAATAAGATTTATTGATTTGAGACCAGCAAAGCCTATTAAAACGATTATGAATTTTGAGCCACAAAACTCACATTCAAATGAAAGCAATCCTTCTTTAAATAAAGATGTAGATTCTAATATGGAATTGAGACTTCAAGTTTCAAAAGACCTCCAGGATAAAGTTGCTGAATACTCTGATCCCAAGAAAGGTATTAAGGCCTTGGCCATTCTCATGGGGATTCACGAGAAGACTTTAAAAAGACTTATCTCTTGTGAAAATCGTCCGGGCTATCAAACTCTTTTTAAAATTTATAGAACGATCTACCACACTAATAACGATACTCAAGTCATTAGTATGGCCCCTACCATTATTAAAGAATTCCTCTTAAAGACACATCCCAAGGGAATGTCTGAGGCAATTCAATATACTTTGGATGTGGAAAGGGAGCTGAGAAAAGATCCCGTATTTAGTGAAATTTACCTTCTCTGTGGAACAGGGGGAACAACACGTGAATATGTGGCCTATAACTTTGGTCGCTATGGAGAAAGAGTCTTTGAAAAGATGATTGACCAAGAAGTGATTACCCCTGTTGATAAATTTCGCTACGAGCTTGGAAACAATCAAGCTCCTCTCAGTGTTGAAACTCTCCTCTCAATGGGGATTCAACTTACTGAGCGTTATTTCAAATCAGGAAATACAGATAACATGGGTGACAACTATGTTTCCTTCTTTGCAGAGGGAATCAATGCAGAAACTTATCAGAAGTGGCTTGAAATTGATAAAGAAGCCTTTCAAAAGAAAATTGCATTGGCCAGTAAATCAGAGAATAGAGGTGACCTCAAGGCCTTTACCTTTGGTGTAACCGAAACCATGATTGACCCCGACACAGGAATAAGACACTAATAATGGACCACTGTATGAGAAAGTTTCTTCTATTAACCACAATTCTTTTCGGCTTCCTAAGCGCAGGGAATTTAGCTGCCCAAAATACTGTTATTGACAGTGGCGTCGGTGGCGATGGTGGTGGTCCAAAACAATCTTGGTCTGAGATCTACAAGAATCCCAACCTAAAACCAGAGTTTCCTCATTTCGATATTGAGGGAAGATCAATCTCTTATAATAACCTATGCCTGCTTGGTGATCGTATTCGTACCAAGTACAAGCATGTGGTTAAACAAGATTTAGAATTCAAACTCTACTTTGATTACCTCGTCACCGATCGTGTACGCACAGAAAGTGTTTGTCGTCGTGAAGAGTGTGGAGAATGTATCAGTTGGGAAGAAGTAATTTTTGAAATTCCTGTTCACAGTGAAATAGAAGTCCTTGAAAGAAAGGAAAACCCAGGTGGATTCCATTGGGAAGTTTCTTTTAAGAAGGATTTTGAGCTGCAGGAGTGTTTGGAGTTCTGACGCCTTCGCCAAGGCTTCGGCGCCCTAAGGATGCTTTTTTTGCCAAGGACAATATCTTTGATAAAAATTTTAATTTAATAAAAAGAAAAGGGCCGAATTGATTGGCCCTTTTTTTATGGAATGAATTTTTAGTTGCGATTGGCGCAGCGTTGGAAGGCAGGAAGGTGCTTGTCTTGACTAGCTTGTCTTAAGCGAGAAAAAACATAGGCCACATCCTCGTCTTCTACCATGGCATCGATACGATCATAGAGCGCGACGTTTTCAATCTCACCTTGAATTCCTGCTTCACAGGCCTCTTTTATACTGTCAAAAGAATCCATATTTCCGAGATAAGAATTCTCAGGAACTTCCAGCCCATATTTTGCAAAGAGAGGAAGAAGGGCATCAATATGATTTTGTTCTGCCTTTACAATATTAATAAAGGGGCGAACACCACCGAAGTCTTCTATCACTTGTTCATAAGTAGCAACGGCCTTGTACTCATCATCTAAGGCCATTCTAAGAGCATCGTCCTGGGATGCAAGTGCAATAGGCGCGACAAGTAAGGAGCCTAGGGCCAATAGAGCTAATTGTTTTTTCATAAACCCTCCAGAGTCGAGATATTGAGAATCTTTCATAGACCCTCATCACATCTCTAATTTACGCGAAAAGAAGAGCTTGTATTTGTTCTAAATCAAATAAGCTTTATGATAACGATCAGCAAAAAGAGAGAGGTTATTGAATTTCTAAGATGATAGAAAGAGAGACAATGAAAAGATATTAGGGAGATAGCATCAGCTATCTCCCTAATGATTTTGGTCAATTAAATATGAAGGGCACGGTTTTCAGTTGCCGCTAGACACGCTTCTTTTAAAGATTCCGTATAAGTCGGGTGAGCGTGGCAAGTACGAGCAACATCTTCAGCAGATGCTCTAAACTCCATGGCGACAACCGCTTCAGCAATCATGTCAGCACAACGAGGTCCTACCATATGTACTCCAAGAATTTCATCAGTAGCTTTATCGGCAAGAACTTTAATCAGTCCATCAGACTCATCTGAAGCACGGGCGCGACCAGAAGCTTTGAAAGGAAAGCTTCCTACTTTATAAGCACGTCCAGATTCTTTGAGTTGCTGCTCTGTTTGTCCCACACTGGCCACTTCAGGCCACGTGTAAACAACGCCAGGAACGAGGTTATAATCAATATGAGGCTTTTGTCCGGCCATCAGCTCAGCGACATAAACACCCTCTTCTTCAGCTTTGTGAGCAAGCATGGCGCCTTTAGTTACATCACCAATAGCATAGATATGTGACTTTGATGTTTGGAGGTGGTTATCTGTTGGAATACGCCCTCTTTCATCAAGAGTAATTCCTACATTCTCAAGTCCCAAAGAGTCAGTGTAAGGACGACGTCCTACGGCCACCAAACAGTACTCGGCGTCGAGAACCACTTCTTTTTCATCCTTCTTCGCCTTTGCTGTAACTTTAACTGTTTTGGCCGTGGCCTTCACATCAGTCACACCGTGACCTACGTAGAATTCCATCCCCTCTTTCTTAAGAACTTTTTGCAAGTTCTTGCCCATATCCTTATCCATTGTCGCAAGGATGGAGTCAGCGTATTCAACGATTGATACTTTCGTGCCAAGTCTTTGGAAAACAGATCCGAGCTCAACTCCGATAACTCCCCCACCGATAACGACCATCGACTTGGGAAGCTTAGGAAGCTTAAGTGCTTCGGTAGAAGAGATCACTTTCTTCTTATCAATTTCTACACCAGGTAGACTTGCTGGTTTAGAACCTGTGGCGATAACGATTTTCTTACCTTTGATCGTTTCTTCTTTTTCACCGGAAATTTTAATAGTGTGATCATCTACAAATGACCCCATTCCCGTGTAAACATCGACTTTATTTTTCTTCATAAGAAAAGCAACACCACCACAAGTGTCCGATACAACTTTCTGTACACGTTCACTCATTTTTGGAAAATCAAGAGTTACTTTACCTGAGTTAATTCCATGATCGGCAAACTTATGTACAAGTTCATGATACTTTTCAGAAGAATCAAGCCATGCTTTTGAAGGAATACACCCTACGTTGAGGCATGTTCCACCAAGGGTGCTGT
>JBFHGF010000184.1:0-6679 GCA_041583335.1 Bacteriovoracaceae bacterium | reverse complement strand
TCTCGACTCATATAACTAAGGTTTAGGCCGAGTACTGTCTGCTGATAGTCGAGAATTTCATTGGAGTTGAGCTGCTTATGAAAGGATAGGAGGGACTGAAGCTTCATTGTCGGAGAGATTTCGGTCTGATTCGTGATATTTAGGTCTACTAAAACCGTGGTGCCTAGAGAGTCCCCTTCCATTTGGAGCCCAAATTCTCCAGAGTACTTTAAGCGAAACCAGCGGCTGCGGTTAAAGCTCTCGTAGGTTAGGCCAGACCCAAAAGCGGTGGCCGTTCTGTCTTTATACTGTTTGAACGAGACGGGAAGGAAATATTGCCATTTCCCACTTGGAGTTAGCCAAAACCTCTCATAGCTCAGGGTCTGTTGGGAGCGGGCCTGAATATAATCCAAAGAGGAGAGGGTTAGTCCGCTGAGGGTATCGAGACGAATATTATAGGAAGAAAGCGAGTTACCCGACTTATATTTCTTTATCTGTAAATCAGCCGAGATAGAGGAAAAATTGGCATCTTTTGCATCTTGGGAGAGGGAGGATTCATTTAAGAGGTCAAGCCCTCCTACGAGTGAATATTTACGACTCAGTTGGGTCTGGTAATAAATATTGACGTGATTGTGATGGTTAAGGGCAGAGAGTTTCTCTGCACCTAGGGACTCCTGCTCATCGCTAATTTGTAAGATATTAGACTTAAGCTTGAGTTGATAGTCGTAGATAATGTTGAAAAAAGATTTTCGAATCGTTTCAGAATAAGTTTGAATATATTCTTTAAGCTCAGGGCTAATATTCTTATCAAGGCCTGCAGACTTCATGATAAGTGCCCCGGTTTCGGCTAGGCCATCTTTAATTAAAATTTCGGCCAAGACAACTTGAAGTTCTGTTGTTGAAACGGTGTGCTCTGGTGGATTAGGGGTCCTTAGTTTTTCATAGGCATCAAGGATATAGGCCACGGCCTTGGGGATATTACCCTTGCTTGTTTCAATTTTAGATAGGGCATAGTTGGTATCGATAATTCTAAAGTTATGGGCATAGTTAATAAGATGATACTTCTCGGATAGGTTAAGTAGAAAGGGGAGGTACTCTGGAGAGAGAGATTTCTTTAAGTAGAAGTCGTAGAACTTGTTGGCCGCATACTGCAAAATGGAATAATCATTTTTCTTAAGCTGAGGAGCCTTTCTTACTTGTTCTAGGAAACGATCCCTACTGCTTGAGTTATATTTCAGCTCTTCAAGCTCTTTGGGGAGAGCATTGCGTGTAAGAGTTCTTAGAAAGCGATAGCTCTTGAGGTAGAGTTTCTTCTTGTAGTGGTATTCGACAAGGAAGTAGACGGTATCTAAATGAAAAGGGCCTTTGAGATTTTCGGCGATGAGGCGAAAGGCCTCTTTTTTATCACCTTGAAGCAGTAAGAGCTTTGCTTTATTGAAGCGAATGTCTTGGGCCTGTGAGTTTTCCAGAGCGTGAACCTCTAAGAAAGAGAGGCTAAGCAGAAGAATAATGGCCGAGCATAAAGCTTTAGTATATGAGATCATCGAGCACCGTAATGAGATTTAATTCTATTTTAAACTATTGAAAGTTCGTTTGCTCGTCGGGGAAAACTTCACCTAGAGAATACCTCAGTTTCAAGACATAAAATGCCGATAAGACTAGTGATGAAGTGTCTTACTCTGCTATTCCATTTGTCTTTATTTATTGCTCTAATTATGGGTTCCTCTTTTTCTGTGATGGCCCAAAGTCAAGAGAGCTCTTCACTAAGTAATATCGATATTAAAGATATTATTAATATGGGAGTGGTTCAGGTTTCAGAATTAAAGGGAAGGGCCTTCATCAATCAAAAGAAGATGCAAAGAAAGTTGAAGCTGGGTGATTCCTTTTTTGAAACCAGTTATATCGAAACAAGGGAAAATACTCTGGTTACTTTGATTCTTCCCGACAACACCATGATGTATCTCGGCCCCGATACCACAATCAAACTCCATGATGTTTCAGGAAAAGGGAAGAACTCAACACTTACCTTTGAAATTATTAAAGGAAGAATGAGGATGGTGGGTTATAAAGGTCGTCACTATGTGAAGTCTCCAAAAGGGGCCCTCTTCTTTTCTCATGCGGATCTTGAATGGGATGTCTATCGAGTTGAAGATGCCATAATTGTTGAAGTAAAGAAGTATAGTGGTGAAATCGTCAATAAGAATGAATCGATTAAAGAGCTGAATCCTGAAAGTCGCCCCGAAGTAAATATTTCAGGAATTGATAGTATGAATCGTCCTTGGGAGCGATGGCTGGGAAAATCAAGTGTGACTCACGATTATAGGATCTCATATCTTCCGAATTTTGTGGATAAGGCGAAGGTTGAAAAAAAGAAGGGCCGCGCGATTGCCTCCATTACAACCTCAGAGCAAGAGTTGGACTCTGAGTTTATGCTGATGTCAGATGAAGGAGAGACGGAAGAGGTCTATCAGTATCCGAGTGTCAGCAAAGAAATCTATGTTCATGAGAACTTCTTCGACTACATATTGATTAATGTACAAAGAGCGGCTCAAGATAAGGCCAAGCAAATTGTGAAGAAGTCTTATGAGACTGCGGCAAAGGAAATTGTTTGGGAGGTGGCCTCTCGCTCATTGATTCGTTGGGGCACACAATATGCACAGAAAGCTGCATTAAATGAAATTCCAAGTAACCTTAAGGGAATGTATCAGGAAATAGAAAAGAGAGATATTAATTTTAGAAAGTCCAAGGTTTATGTGGACTCTGTAGAGAGGGTGTCGCAATTTAAGAGTTATATTACGGCAAAGAATACGGTTAAAGACCAAGGGGCGCGCAGAGCAGTTGGGGAAACTCAAACTTATTTGCTGGCCCTGACGAAGAAAGTGATTACACCTCCCGTGCAGTATCAAGTCTATCTCCATGCTAAGGCCAAAGCGACTACAGCTGCGGATGAATTTTTGAAAAAGTCCGAGCTAGAGAAAACAAAGGATGTGGCCAACTTGGTAGAATACCTGTCTCAAGTGGCCGCGAAACGTTTTACAGAAATAGAAATCAGAAAAGTAGAGGAGCCGGTATCCTTTTCCATTGCCTATGATTCGGTAACAGAAGCGGCGCAAAGAGGTGCCGATAAGATTGCTAGTTTCGTGGCAGATAAGGTTTCACAGAGGACGGCCGAGCTTTTCAATAAAATGCTTGATCAGGAAGTCGCGGAAAGGGCCGCTCGAGGACTGGCCTCTGAGAATCAAATTCAATTAGGTGAAAACTATAAAGACACTAAAAAAGTCGAAACGATCAGATAGGACCTGTCTTATTATGAAGATGAAGGCCACTATTACTCTGACATTATTATCCCTGCAAACTCACTGTGTATTTGCGCAATGTGCAGGTGTGGAGGGCCTCTTTAGGGAGAGTGTACTTGGAAAACGCTCTATCCAAAGGGATTCCAATATGTGCTATGCCTTTTCTCTGTCCCATGCTTTTCGCATTCTCACCAATGAATTTATTAACCCCCTTGATATTGCATATCAATTTCAACGCTATAAAAATCCGGTTCGTAAAGTTCAGTATTATGATATGGCCATTGGCGCCGATCTCGAATTCTACGATGATAGTTTTGTGGAGACTCTATTGGCCTGGGGATTTTGTAAGAAAGAACTTTCCTCTGAGCAGCAGAAATTATTAAGCACTGATGATATTAGAGATGGAGCCCTAAAAGAGAATAAGAGTTATCTCAGCTATTTTAATGAGCTTATTGAATCAGTGGGGAAACAGTGCCAAGAAGATAGACTCTTTACTCGTCGGGTGAGACCACTCTTTATGCCTATTCGTGACTCAGTCGGAAGGAAAGTGGTAACCCCAGAAGATGGAGTCAAGGCCATAAATACATTCTTAAAGCGTAGGGTTCCCGTTGTTTTCAATACATCGTTGAAGGTTTTGGGCAAGAGTTCGGGGAATCACTCCATGTTAATTGTTGGTAGTCGCCAACAAGGTGATTCATGCTCCTATGAGGTTTTAGACTCGTTACCGAAGAGCTTTTGTGCAGGCCTTAGTGAGAAGTATGTACAAGAGAAGAACTGCTCTGAGGGAAGGTACTGGATTAAAGAAGAGGATTTAAAAACCCATATTATCTCTTTGATCGGTTTTCGTGTTCGTTAGTCATTATAGATTCTATAGTCTTTATGGCCTAAAGAGTTCCCATAAATAGATTCCCCCAATCCCTAGAACTTGACTGAGCATAATGGCCAAGAAGACCATGACGATTAGTCCTGGGCTTGAATGGATGCGATCAATGAATTCAGGTTCAAGAATTTCAATACGGTGCTTAACATAGGTCTTTTGCAGTCCAATCTTGGCAAGGGATCCTCTTAGAGACTCATAGACTTTATACTCATAAGTATATTTGGCCTTCATTTTTTCAATCTCTTGTTGAAAGGGGAGTAATCCCTTCTGTTTCTTTCCGTAGTTGCGTAAGGTCTGCTTAAGAGAACTTAATCTGGCCTTGAGGTCTTTATTCTCTGCGTTTAAGTTCTTGATTTGGGCTCCGCCAGAGAACTTACTGGCCGAGTTATCTTTCTTGGGCTGTCTTCTCTTTAAGTCTCTGATGATATTATTATTTTTTTGAATGGCAATCGTTGTATCGGTGATATTTTGTTTGAGCTCATTGAGGTAACGAGAGGTCTCTCCTTTTTCAATATCGACGGAAAGGACCTGGTGTTGCTGCATCTTGGAGATGGTTTGTTTTTCAATATTACTTAAATGGTCTTGCACATCTTTGATTTCCTGAGAGAAGTACTTTTCAGCTTCTTCAAGTTCAAAGATCTCTCTGTTGGTCAACTCCGTCTTTGCTTCTTCTAGGGCAAGATTGACGAGGAAGTAGGAGAGTTTCTTATTCTTTGTTCTCAGAGAAATTTTAAGTCTTCCTCCACCTTCATTTTGATAACTGAGCAGGGAGCGAAGAACTTGGGCGGCTCGTAGCTCTTTAAGTTCTACATTTTCAATTTTGACGAATTTTTTGAAAATGGGCTGTAGTGTTTCTCGATCCTCTGGAGATTGCTCATAGCGTTTGAAGGCCTCTTTGGCCAAGTGCTTGTGGAAGCGGTAGGTCTCGAGAAAGTTAATGGCTAGAGAGACAGTGTCTTCCTGTTGAACTTCATTGGGAACAAAGTCATCTAAGCGGTTTGCAATGGAATTGAGTAAGAGCTGATATCGAGAGTTTTTTACGTCTTTAATAATCAAGACCCCTCGAGAAGGATAGCTTGGGAAGAATTTATGCCTAACCAGGGCACCTAAAACAAAGAGCAAGGCCAAAATGACAAGAATCTTCCAACGTTTGGTAAAAGTCGTTAGGGCCTCATGAAGAGAAATGGTATCGTTTGTATAGTCTGCTTTTGGACTTGAGTCGTACATAGATTTATCCCATAAATTTCGCAATTCAGATAACTTATCGGTTAAAATAAGAGATAATTTATTGAATAATTAAATGTTTTTTACGGATTGAGCTTCTCGATTTTTACAGAATCTATATAATGATAAAAAATCCCAGAGAGTAGATATGAAAAAATACCTGACCCTAATACTTAGTTTTCTCTTCTTTCAGCAGCAAGTTTGGGCCATCAAGGACCCTCTTGACCAGTATCGAATTGGAACACCTTCCGAGTTTGTTTTCCAGTCTTATAAAGGTCAGGAGCTGATGACGATTAAACTGCTCGGAGCAGTAAGTAAATCAGGTCTGTACCATGTTCCCAAGAAAATGGACTTGGCAACGCTCCTTTCATTGGCGGGAGGGACGACTTCAGACGCCAACCTTGAAAATGTTTTGATTGGACAAGGGGAGAGTCAGGAAAAAAAGAGTATCGAAATCAATGTGGAAGAAAAGATTCAAAAAGGTGAGATTAATATCTATGACCTAAGGGCCAATGATGTGATCTTAGTAAAGAGAAAGAAGCCCATTATTGGAACCGATACTTGGCGTCTCATTTCTTTGATCTCACTGGCCTTGACTTCAATCTTAACGATTGTTGCCATTGATGACCGAGTCAACGATTAATCAAATTCTAAAAAAGCTATCCTTTAGAAATATAGAGGTTACTACCTTTATCGATATGACTGTGATCGGCTTAATCAGTCTTCTCTTTTTTAGTAAGTTATCTCTCAAGTGGTTAAGAATTATTCCACGCTCATTGCCTCCGATATTTTTCCAATATGGAATGCATCCCTATATTAACTTTGGGCTTAACTTATTGGGCTTTCTGATCCTGCTCTTTTATTGGAAGAAGCGACCACATTTCAAGAAAACCTCCCAGACCTATCGTCTCTACCTTTTCTTTTTAATGGCCACTTTGGCCGTTCAGACGATTTTTCAGATTATCTTTGTTAATCCCACCTTCTCTCCCATGCTTCAGTTATCGGGATTGGGCATGGCCTTTATTTTGATTCTGCTCTATTCCGTTATTATTCCAAATATTTTCCCAGTGGAAAAAGCGATCTTTTGGATACGAAACTTTTCGGTGGGCTTTGTTATTGTTTCTTTGTTCTTGTTGCCGGTCTTCTTTCCCTTCTTCTTTAAAGGCGGACGCTTTATTGGCGTCTTCAAGCATATCCCTCATATGGTATCGGCCTGTACCTTTGCTTTTATTTTCTTTATTCGCGATATCTTTCGGCCAAAGCCTGAGTGGAAGCGCTTGCGGCGCAACCTTAATATTCT
>JBFHGF010000183.1:0-6692 GCA_041583335.1 Bacteriovoracaceae bacterium | reverse complement strand
GGGGTCAAGAGTTCCAAAATGGCCTATTTTTAACTTTCTTCTCCCCTTTCCCTTACCGAGATGGCGAATCAACTTAGAGCGCACCTTTCTGATCACATCAAAAGAGGAGATACCAGCAGGTTTGTAGAGAGGAATAATATAGGGCCGATTATCAAAAGGAAGGGCCTCATTGAATTGAGGCAACTGAGGAGCGAGATCGAAGAGCTCTTTTAAATCTTCAGGGTTTTGAAAATGATCCGACGAGGGATCGTCATAGAAAACGCTCATATTACTAGAACGATTTACCGTCTTTGGCCTCTTTTTCAAGAAGTTCGGTAATGGCCTGCTCTCCGTCAAACTGACCATCATACACAAGAGTGAGCTCTGGCGTATGGCGAACATTGAGCACCTTAGCAAGATTAGATCTCAATTTACCATGGGCACTGGCGAGGGCCTTTTTGATATCCCCTCGCTTACCACTATCAAAAGTATCCCAATAGACTTTAGCATTGCTAAAATCATTAGATAGCTCAACGTGAGTAAGGCTAACAAATTGTAAACGAGTGTCGTTCATATCACGACGAAGAATCATATTAAGCTCATTGAGGATTCTCTCCTCAAACATGGCCTTCTTAGCATTCTTATCAAGTTTGCCTTTATTATTACCCTTACTCATAAATATAATCGTTAACCTCTAAACTCACTAAGCGTGAGAAGGGCTAAACTCTCCACTATTTTGGGCATCACTCTTGGCCACATCTTCGAGAGAGCGTTTCTTCTCTTCCATAATGTAAGCTTCAAAGAGGTCTCCCACTTTAACATCGTTGTAGCCTTCAAGCCCAACACCACATTCGTAACCACTCTTAACTTCTTTTACATCATCTTTGAAACGTTTAAGAGAAGACATCTTCCCATCAAACATAATTTTACCTTCACGAAGGAGGCGTACCTGACAACCCACTCGAATAGATCCATCGATAACCACAGAACCTGCAATTGTTCCAATACGAGGAACAGAGAAAGTTTCCTTAACTTCGGCACGACCGATATACTTCTCAGTGAACTCTGGATCAAGCATCCCTTCAAGAGCAAGTTTCACATCATCAATCAATTGATAAATAATGGAATAAGTACGAATCTCGATTCCTTTCTCTTCAGAAAGGCGTCTCGCCGAAGTAACAGGTCTCATGTTGAAGCCAACAATAATCGCCTCAGAGGCATCGGCCAATTGAATGTCAGAATCACTGATAGGACCAACACCACCACTTATGAGTTTAACCTCTACCTCAGAGTTACTAAGGGCCTCGAGAGAGCCTTTAATGGCCTCAAAAGATCCTTGCACATCAGAGCGTACAATGATGTTAAGAGTTTTCTTTTCAACCCCTTCACCGGCAGCACTAGCAAAGAAATCTTCCAAAGATACGGTAGATTTCTTAGGCATATTTTCAAGTTTCTTGCGATCATCAATACGGTTTTGAACAATCTTCTTCGCTTCACGCTCATTCTTAACCACGGCAAGTTCGTCACCAGGAGATGGAGCATTATCAAGTCCAAGAACTTGAACAGGAGTTGAAGGTCCAGCAGACTTATGTTCTTTACCGGTATGATCAATTAGACCTCGAGCACGTCCAAAGCACTCACCGACAACAATGGAGTCACCTTTCTTAAGAGTTCCCGATTGTACTAGGAGTGTGGCCACAGGACCACGTCCTGGCTCAACCTTAGACTCAATCACTACACCATGGGCCTTTCCTTTTGGATCAGCTCTTAGTTCAAGCATTTCGGCCTGAAGTGCAACAGCTTCAAGAAGGTCATCCACTCCGTCACCATTGAGGGCAGAGATAGGAACCATTTGAGTCTCACCACCCCATTCTTCTGGAGTAATTTGGAATTCAGTAAGTTCATTCTTTACACGGTCAGGGTTGGCCGATTCCTTATCCATTTTGTTAATCGCAACAATCAAAGGAACACCTGCTTCCTGTACAAAGCGAACACTCTCACGAGTCTGAGGCATAACCCCATCATCAGCAGCTACCACTAGGATAACCACGTCAGTAATATTCGCTCCACGCTGTCTCATATTAGCAAAAGCCGCGTGTCCGGGAGTATCAAGGAAAGTTAGTTTCTTTCCACTTTTTGATTCTACCGAGTAAGCACCAATATGCTGAGTGATTCCACCGGCTTCACCAGAGGCCACTTTAGCATTACGAATATAGTCGAGAAGTGTTGTCTTACCATGATCAACGTGGCCCATAATCGTAATAATCGGGTCACGTAGAGGAAGTTTCTCTTTGGCCTCATCAGTTAGTTTTTCTTTACCGATAACTTCATCTTCATTGAAAGAAATATCTTCAACGCGGTAATCGTAAAGCGCTGCTATTTCAGCGGCCAATTTCATGCCAATATAATCTTCACCTTTAATAAGTAGGTTAAGATCGAGGGCCTGATCAATCATTTCTTTAAGCTTAATGCTTAATTTCTTTGCAAGCTCTACAGCAGAGGCACCACCGTGAAGTTTTACTACACGTTTAGATTCTTTAACTTCTGTGATTTCTGTACCTTTAGTTGGACCAGAATATGATTTTTTACGCTTAACTTGAGTGTAGATCGGACGACCTGTACCACTTAGTGCCGCATAACTCTTAAGCTCAGAGTCTGCTCTATCTTGAGTAAGGGCCTGTGAACGAGAAGCAACTTTCTTCCCAGACATCATAGTTGCAAGACCACCTAGGCGCTTCTTACTCTCGGCCCCTTTCTTACTTTCATCAGACTCTTCATCCGTAGTTGTACCTGTAGTAGATGAAGTCGTTTTCGTCGTCTCAGACTCTTCTTTCTTCTCTGGAATAAAGACAGGAGTAAAAGTATGAACTTTTTCTTTATAAAGTTCTTGTCACTTACCTTCTTTCGTCGTTTTTCTACTCTTTTCGCTAGTACTATCGGAGTCTATAGCGTCAGAACCAGCTCGAGCGCTTCCTGCTTCTTCCTCTTCAGGGCGAGAGACAACTCTTAATCCAAAGGCTTCTTTTAGGGATTCCGATTTATTTTCAGAAGCTTCCTCACTGGGGGTCGAATCTGCTTTCTTCTTAGAATCTTTCTTAACAATTCTAGTTTTCTTAGGCTTTTCAGCTTCAACAGTGACAGGGGTCTCTGTGGCCGGAGCTTCTGCAGCTGCTTCAACAACAACTTCAGCAACTGTTTCTTCTTCCGAGTCAGAGTCACCTTTTCTACGGATAACCGTTTTCTTTTTGGTAACCACGGCCTTTTTCTTTGTTGTCTTTTTCTTCGCCGATTTCTTTACAACTTTTTTCTTCGTTGTCTTTTTCTCAGCAGACGCATCCCCAGCACCAGCACCGAACTTGGCCATAACTTGTTCAACTTCCGAGTCGTCAAGGGAGGCCATATGGTTTCGGACATTAAATCCTTCTGCCTTGAGCTTTTCTACCAGATCAATGGCACCCATATCGAGTTCTTTTGCAATTTCAAAAATCTTCTTAGGCATTGATTACCTCATTTAACTTACGATTATCGTAAATAATTATTTTAATTTAAAAGCAGCTAATTCTTCTCTTAGTCTTCTTTCTGCGTCACTGAATTTATCAGCACCCTCTTCATCTGCATCTTCGCCATCTTTAGACAAGATACCAACATACTGAGGAGTGGCCGAAGCAGAAACAAGTTCTTCTTCCTCTTCAGGTTGCAGGTTAACTTCTCCATCTTCGATCGCCTTCATTGTGCTATCGATGATGGCCTGTGCATCAGAAGCTTCCACTTCTAGGATACCCGCAAGACTGTCTGCATCCATAACAGAAAGGTCACCAATTGCCGTAACACCACCCTGAACAAGAACCTGTGCACGTGCATCAGTGATTCCATCAATCTGAAGTAGATTCTCAACAGACTTATGAATTTTTTCCTGAAGTTTAGACTTAGAAATAATGTTAACTTTATAACCAGAGAGCATCGCCGCTAATCTTACGTTTTGTCCACGACGACCAATAGCAAGGCTCAGTTGATCTTCTTCTACAACCACATCAAGCTGTTTTTCTTCGTGGTCGATCATGATATTTCCTATCTCTGCAGGAGCAAGGGCTGCTCTTGCAAAAGTATCGAGATCATCAGACCACTTAACGATATCAATCTTTTCACCTTGAAGCTCATTTACAACATTTTGTACGCGAGAACCTTTCATCCCCACACAAGCACCAACAGGATCAATATCTTTATCTGCCGAGATCACAGCAATTTTTGCTCTTTGACCTGGCTCACGGGCCGCAGATTTAATCACGATAGTTCCATCTTGAATCTCAGGAACTTCAACTTCAAAGAGTTTTACAAGAAACATTGGAGAAGTACGAGAGAGTCTAATCTCAGGACCTCTATTGGTCATAACTACATCAGACAAGAAGGCCTGAATACGATCACCTGTTTTAAATTGTTCCCCTGGAATAACTTCACGTCGAGAAAGAACAGCATCGGCCTTACCAAGGTCAACAATAATATTTCCACGCTCATAACGACGAGCAATCCCTGTAATAAGCTCTCCAACTTTATCTTTGTACTCAGCGAAGAGGATCTCTCTTTCGGCATCACGTACTTTCTGGAAAATGATCTGACGCGCGGTCTGAACATCTACACGAGTAAAGTTAGGGTTCTCGATTCTAATCCCCAGTTGATCACCAACTTCAGCGTCTTCATCAAGTTCATGGGCATCATTAACTGAGATCTCAACAATAGAGTCGCGAACTTCATCAACAACATTCTTATATTGATAAATTTCAATTGAATCTTCTTCTGGATTGTAACGAGTTTCGTACTCACCCTGAATTCCGTATTTCTTTCTGGCCGTAACCAAGAAAGCTTGCTCAACTGCTTTAATCACAATATCTCTATCGATACCACGATCTTTACCAAGGGCCTCAATCACTCTACCAATTTCAGAAAAGTTCATATTTCCTCACTTTTATTTCTTAATATCTTCCCAGGCCGGTTCTACATTGGCCTTCTTTATTTGTTCTAAATTAATGGCCAACCGAATGGGACTATCCTTCTCCGGTGAAACCACAAGCTTTTCGCCTTCTTCGTCAAATTCTACAATATAGGCCTCAACTTTCTTTTGCCCAATAAGTTTCTTTAGACCCTTCTCACTTCCTGTTTGGATAACCATTGAGTCATCAACTTTAGGAATAAGATGAAAAGCGACACGTTCATTAAGGAGCGAGGCGAATTGCTTCCCTTCAAAGATATCACGGTAAACACCGGGACTTGATACTTCGAGCGTCAGCTCACTAGGCATCCACTCTTCTTCTTCAACAAAGGGAGTCATCGCACGATCTATAAGAACGCAGTCTTCTAATACTGCCGTTTTAGTTGTGGGATTTTCTATGTAGAGGCAAAGCAATTTTTGGCCTGGACGATAATCCAAACCGTAAAGGGAAAACCCATGGTCTTCAACCAGTCGAGAACAGAGTTCAAAGAATTTTTTTTCCATTCCCTGACGTTCTTTAATTAATTGCAATTACAACCCCTATAAAAAAAAAGGGCGGAAATTAAAAATCCACCCTACTTAAAATCGAGTATTTATGTCATGAAGACATTGTATTTTTATCAAAGTCTTCGCCAAAGCGCAACGTATATTCAATCAAATAAATGAAGATTAACAACACCAAGCATTATAAGCGCATCACTTCCATCGCTATAGAATCTATTTTTGCGGTGAATTATTTTTAAACAAAAGTCCTGATAGAGTTTAATAGCAGGGTAATTATCGGCCTGAACTTCTAAATACATTTCGCTAACCCCTAAATTATACAAATGCCGCATTGATTCTCTCATCAAGGCCCGACCAAGTCCCTGTTGCCTATGGGCCGGATGGGATAGAATTTTATAGAGATGAAATTGTGACAAATCCGAATTGATTTCTCCCAGCACCAGACCAATGATAGGGCTTGCTTTGGTAGCAACGGCCAAACAAAAACTCTGATCTTTGCTCAAAAAAAGGGAAACCTCTCCTCTTTTCCAAGGCCAAGGAAAGAAATTCTGATCTAGGGCCTCTAGCTCATCCAAGAACCCCTTTTTCCCATTACTATTTTGAAGAAGCTCCTCCCCTCTATAAAAGACCAGTTCCTGTGCCACGGCCCTATTCCTTGGCCTGTGAGGACAGCTTCCCATCTTCATCTGCACGTTTTTTATGCATTAATTTCATACTCACTTCAGAAGGACGGATACGCAGAAGTTCGTGTTTATACTGAACATTCAAACTCTTCACAAATTCTTCCATTGTTTTGGGAAGATCTTTTGAAGTTGAGAAGCGCTGACGTAGATAGAGCTCTGAGATAAAGAGAGACATATCTTCAGCAGTGAGGTCCTTTAAATCCAGACGGCCACAAGTTTTGGATAACGCGGCCAAATCAAAACGAGTTAACTTGGCCGTAGCGGAACTAATGGATGCCAATTTCAATTTTTCAATCAAAATAAAGGCCTCCAACTGTTCAGGTAAGGTCGATCCTTTTTCGATATTATTGACTCTCCAAGGACCAGGTATTAACGAATCCCGTGAAGCGCGAAGAAAACGTTCGATATAAGAATTCTTACCAATGCACGATAGGATCTTATAGGACACTTGAAGCTTTTCGACATCTTTTAAAAAGAAGACTTGTCCGCCAAGCCGAACCAATGCGGTGTCTCGCAAATGAAGTTCAGGTGGCGAATTTTCT
>JBFHGF010000182.1:0-6709 GCA_041583335.1 Bacteriovoracaceae bacterium | reverse complement strand
TCCCAAAAGAAAATCAGCATATCAACTTTGTCTTCCACAATCCCTGTTCCAATTTGAAAGTCTCCGCCGAGAGGCCCACTTAGAAAAGAGTGCACGTTTAAATTAAGGGATTGGGCGATAAGCCCTCCAGTTGTTCCCGTGGCCACCAGTTCGTGTTGGGCCAAAGTTCCTTTATGGTTTTGGCACCATTGGAGGAGATCTTTCTTACGGCTGTCGTGGGCGACGAGGGCAATAGTCTTTTTTTTCTTAAGTTTCTTTTCCATGGTTACTCTCTTTAATCCAAAAGGATTTTGAGCTCTTGATAGAGATAGTCTTTGAAGGTTTTTACGTGCTTGGGTACAAAAGAATGGGGACGCGATAGGAGATAGAGCCCTTTATTTTTAACTTTACTGTGATAGGGAATCGAAATGAGCTCTTTATTTTGCAGCTCTTTACGACAAATAAATTCAGGTAAAACGCTCTCCATTGAGGACTGAAGGGTTAGTGCTTTGAGGTAGAGGAAGGAATTTGATTTGATGGTAATCATTTCATTCCCATCGTGTTCTATCAGTGGTTGAGCGTTGAGGTCATAGAGGGAAGCGCTGTAGCGGGGGTTGGCGCTGGCCTTAACTTTGATTAAATGAATATCGGATATTTTCTTTTGAATCAAATTGGAATCGGGAAGTTTTCCTATTCTCAGTGCGAGATCAATATTAAAACGATCAAAACTGAGGCGATCATTGGTGTTATAGATATTAATGGCGATCTCTGGATAGAGGTCGTTAAAATGTGCAATTAGCTGAGGTAAAATTTCAATCGTAATATCTTCTGGGGCGGTTAGAGTAATTTCGCCTTTGACGATATCTTCTTCTGTATTTTGAAAATATTTAATCCCCTGAGATAGGAGTTCTAAGGCCCCTTGGGTTCTTTCTAAGAGGACCTTACCTTCCGAAGTGAGTTGAATTCCTCTTGGGGAACGATTGAGTAGAGTCGTTTGCAACTGTTCTTCTAGTTTGGTTAAATTTCTGCTGATTTTAGACTTGGGAGTGTTGAGAAAGAGCGCCGCCTGAGTAAGGCTTCCTTTGGCCGCGACTAAGTGAAAAATTCTCAGTAAATTTAAGTCAATAGAGTGTTCCATATGTGCAACATTATATTTCATCTGTGTGTCTATTTGCAACTTGTGTTTTCCTATAGAATGAGTTTATGACAAGTAAAATCAATCGCAGAACTTGGATTCAATATTTACTCTCAATTTTTATTGCTGCTCCCGCTTTGGCAAAGAAGGCAGTAAGAAAGGACCACCCAATGACGAACTCTAATCGTATGCCCAGTCTCTTTATCGGTCACGGCTCACCAATGAATGCTATTGCGGATAACCCTTTTACTCAAACCTTAGTAAAACTTGGAAAAGAGCTTCCTCATCCCAAAGCGGTTGTTGTTTTCTCTGCCCATTGGCAGACCAAAGGTACGTATATCACTTCAGCTCCTCATCCCAAAACCATTCATGACTTCTATGGTTTCCCCGAAGAACTGTATCAACAGCAATACCGTGCACCTGGGGAAGTCGATCTTGCCCAAGATCTTGCCAAGCGCTTTGATATGAAATTAGATGAAGGCCATTGGGGATATGACCATGGAAACTGGGCCGTACTTAAGTTCCTCTTTCCTAACTTGGATGAGAAAGTTCCCGTGTTACAAATCAGTTTAGATTTGAATAAGTCTGATGCCGAACATTTTCAGTTTGCCGAGTCTTTAAAGTCCCTTAGGGATGAGGGGATTCTCTTTGTTGGAAGTGGGAATGTCGTTCACAACTTAAGGCTTATGGATCGCAATCCTCAGGCACAGGCCCATCAATGGAATATCTCCTTTGACCAATGGGTTAAGCAACAACTTGATGCTCGAAACTTCTCAAAAGATCATCCCTTGGTGAAAGATTATCTTTTCCGTGAGGATGGACGCTTGAGCAATCCTTCTACAGAACATTATATTCCTCTTCTTTATACGTTGGGAACTTCCTATGCTGAAGATAAGTTGAAATACGATTATGAAGGGTATGAGCACGCGAGTCTTTCCATGCGTTGTGTGCGATTTTCTTAGTTTTTAATGATGGCCTGAGCGGCGACAAACGCCGTGGCAAATGCCCCTTGCAGGAGATAGCCTCCTGTTGGGGCGTCAAAATCAAGCATTTCTCCAGTGATAAAAATTCTAGGGAATTTTTTTAATTCCAAATCCTCAGAGACTTCCTTCCAGAGCACACCTCCTGAAGTGGAAATGGCTTCGTCGATGGGGCGAATATTTTCTAGCTTTAAGGGCAGGTTCTTAAGGGAATGGGCGAGAATATGGTCTTCTTCATACTGATCATCTTTTAATACTTCTTTAAGTAAAATATTTATTGCACGATCAAACTTGAAGGCCTTCTTGAGATAGGCCGACTTCGAAACCTTATTCTTTCTCTTCTTTAAGAGTTGGAGGATTTTTTCTTCGTCCCAATCAGGCTTAAGGTCTAAATAGACGGTGGCCCTCTTGTACTGGATCAGCTCATCACGTATTTCGCGTGAAAGGGCATAGACAGAGGTTCCTTCGATCCCATAGGGAACAAGCATGAGTTCTCCTAAGACCTTGCGCTTGCCGTGGGTAAGGCCAATATTCTTTAAGGGAAGGCGGTCAATATTATCTATAAAAAAGGGGCTCCAAGACTTTTCAAATCCACAATTCATAGGAAGGAAGGGAGCGCACTCAATGCTATTTCTTTCAAAGAGGGTGATCCAATGGCCGTCAGATCCGGTTTTACTCCAAGAAGCACCTCCGAGAGCGAAGATAAAGGCATCGGCCTGAACTTCAAGAGTCCTTCCTTCTGGGTCAAGGATACTCGCTTTCTTTTGAGTAAAATCCACTTCTCTCAATTTATGTTTAAGAAAGAGAGTGAAGTTGCTTGAACTCTTAAGTTTTTCGAGCCAGGTGAAGAGAATCTCAGCAGACTTCATCGACACAGGGAAAACGCGGCCACTTGTTCCAATAAAAGTTTCTACTCCAAGCTCTTGGCACCAGGCCCTGAGGTCTTCAGGAGAAAAGCTCTTAAGGTATTTTTCAAAACGATCTTGAGATTTGCCATAGCGGGTGGCAAAAGTGGTGAGGTCTTCCGAGTGGGTCAAGTTAAGGCCACCATGTCCGGCCACGAGGAATTTCTTACCAATCCCACCTTGATGATCGTAGAGGGCGACTTTCTTGCCGGCCTGTATGAGCAGGTAAGCACAGAAAAGTCCGGCGGGACCAGCGCCAAAAATGGCCACGGTTTCAATAGGTTTCATTTGTTTTGATATCACCTTTTTAACCTATCAAAGCTATGTCCTATTGCCCAGATTAACTCTTCGATGCTATAAAATCTCATGGAATTATTTTTTGAAGTGATTATAGTGGGACTTGTCTTGAGTGCCGATTCTTTCTCTGCTGCTTTGGCCATGGGTTTCAAGCCTCATACCACTAAAGATGTTCTACGCTTTGCTTTTAGCTCAGGTTTCGCTGAAGGTCTTGTTACTTTCTTAGGTGCTATTTTTGGAGCTAAAATTCTTGCTCGCTTCGATTCAATTGACCACTGGGTATCCTTTGTTTTGATTATGGCCGTGGCCCTTCATATGGTTTGGGAAGGCATTGAAGAGCTTCGTGGTGGTGACGATGATAGCGAGGACGACAAAGGTGGAACAAAGGATCAAGAGCAAAATCAAGATCAAGACGAGAAACTAGAATCCTTCCACAGCTACTACAAAGTTCTCATTGTTTCCCTCGCCACTAGCCTCGATGCCTTTGCCGTAGGAGTTTCCCTTGGGACGACGGGAAAACCACTGGCACCCTTTGTGGCCTCCATTGGAACTTGGGCCTTTTTGTCGACTATTGTTGGAATGGCCATTGCTCGTAGGGCCTCAAAACATATAGGTGCTTATTTCTCCTTTATTGGTGCGCTTGTGCTTATGGGCATTGCCATAAAATTGTTATTTTAATTACATCGCCTTGACAAAGATCTTACCCATATTAGTTTATTATTGAGGAAACTTTTGAAAGCGAGGTAAATGATGAAATTTGATAAGTCACAGCTGCCAACTCTTGTTCTAGGTATTTTTGTTGGCGTTGTAGGGGTGTTATTGGTTCAAAGCAATAAACTGACAACTTCTGATCAAGTTACCAATCGCCAAGCTTCTCATCGCGGCGCAAATGACCGAAAAGTCTTCGCTCAGGCCAATCCTCAAAGCGATACTCAAGTAAACAGAACTCAACAAAGGGACGATGCTTTTGCTCAAATGGATCGTATTCGAGATCAAATGCGTCAGCAGATGAATCAAATGAATAAAATGATGGATGGAGCTTTTACTGGGAATTCCCCCTTTGATGGGCAAGACGGTCTTAATAGTGGCGTTGAAGTCACTCAAGGGGAAGACGATCAATATAAATTTATCAAAATTGCAGGAGAAGGAGTCGATAAAGATTCCCTCGATATTCAGATTAAAAATGGAATGGTTTCTATCTCGGGACGAATGGAGCACAAGAGTGGTGATGGCCAAAGCTATGAGTCCACTTCTATTTCAAGCTTTACTCAGAGCTTCAATACTCCAAGTGGTGTTAATGAAGAGGATGTTAAATTCGATTCGGAAGATGGGGCTTTGGTTTTGAAATTTAGGAAACTTTAGATTCACTTAATATATTTTTAAATACCCTCTTGTCGATTTTCACCCACAAGGGGTCGTTCTAATTACATTTGGCACATGAAATGTACAACACCATGGTTGTATACACATCTTTTCTCATCTTGATACTCAACGACTCTGGCCAGTTGAGAAACGATGGTATCGTTTACAAGAACGCTGGCAGGACAACCTGCAAATGAAGTAACATCAGATACTTCAGAAATTTCACCACGATAGTCAACTTCTACCTCACCTATTACGGGATAAGTAAGACAGTTCTCAAGTGCAAAAGATTGAGTAGCTGCAAGTAATAGCATTGCTGCGAAAAACTTTTTCATGATAGACCCCTTTAATGATCATTCTTTCGATTAAATTTAGTGAGTTGAGCATAGACCAAGCCAAATAGTGTGGCAATTTGACAAAATCTAACAATCTTTTTTCGGTGGGTTAGCAAAGAATGACGCAATTGCAACCGAAAGGGGAAAGAGAATGAAGAGAAGAATGGCAAAGTCCACTCCACTCTTGGTTTCTCCACCAAGACTTAGCATATAAGGACCAAGTGAACTTCCTAAGACAATCCAAGACATACTAAGACCTGAGATAGAGCCTAGGTGAGTACGACCAAAGAGTTTTGGCCATGCTGAGCCGGAGAGTTGAGCGAAGAGTCCCCCTGAGATTCCAAAGCCTAGAGCAGTTAGTCCCATGCCCCAATTGTGCTGATAAAAAGTAATACCAAAGAGGGCAAGGCATAGGCCCAGTTGCATGGTGGTGAGAAGATACTTAAGGGGGATGCGATCGGATAGAAAACCACCAATCAAGTCAGAGAGCGTGGAGATCACAGCGATATAGAGAAAAATGCTGTAGGCCTTTTCTGAGGACATGCCATTGAGTTTAGCGATGAAGCTCATATGAAAAGTGATCGCGGTGACAAAAGTGGCCTGAGCAACCATTGCAAAATTATAAACCCAGAAGGTAAGGGTCTTCTTGGCCTCATCAGCGGTGAAGTCATGAGAGCTCAATTTTATATGATGTTCATCTTCATCTCCATTTTCACTTTCTTCAAGAAATCCGCCATCAATTTTGAGGCCACAGGTCTCAGGAGATTTTCGAAAAAAGATATAGGCGATAATGCCCACGGCAAAGCAACACAAGCTGAGGAGGTAGAGGGACTTTTGCCAACCACTCCACTGAATCAATTGGGTAAGAGTGAGAGGAGCGAGCCCAAAACCAAAGGCGACAAAGAGACCACTGAAGCCCAACATGGTCCCTCTCTTTTTTTCAAACCATTGACCCATCATTGTACGCGAGCACATGGTAAGTTGCCCTTGGCCAAAGTGGCGCACGCCAAGGAAGCCAAAGTATACGATGATAAAAGAGAGAACGTAGCGAGGGAGCCCGGTGAGTTCTGTGAAGAAAGTCGAGAGTGTTGGGGTAAATGAAATATAAATTAGGGCCAGACCTAGAGACGAGGTCGCTAAGACTGCCATAAAGCGCGGTCCAAGGCGATCGAGTATTCTTCCGGCGTAGGGAAGAAGAAAGCTGGAGGAGATGGTCCCTAAGAGATAGGCAAAACTCAATTGAGAGCGGGTGAGAGAGAGGGCCTTGATGAGGTGTTCAGTATAAACACTAACACCCATGGTTTGACCGGGAATACTCATGACCACGCCAATGGTTCCCACGATGAGGACGATATATCCGTAATAGATGCCTTTTCTTTGAAAGTATTGGGGCAGTAAACTGGGATTCTTTAGCATGGGACCTCTTAGATGGTGATGAGCTCTTAATTAAAAGAACTCATCTTAGAGGTCAATGATAATTTTGGAAATGAGGAAAGGTTAGATGACTTTAAAATCGTCTTCGTCTTCATAATCTCCATAACCTTCGTCCCCACAAGAAGAAGACCCCTCATCAAGAGAAACCCACTGAGCTTCTTCTGATGGCGCGACTTCCTTATCAAGGAATGAGCTTTCCATTTTGAGCACTTTATTATCTTCAATGGGCTCAGGGTCTCGTTGAATAGATTGGCTTAAAGGGGCTTGGGGTTCATCAAGGGC
>JBFHGF010000181.1:0-6714 GCA_041583335.1 Bacteriovoracaceae bacterium | reverse complement strand
GCTGATATTCCAAAAGGTATCGAGACTTGGGCCATTAAACCTAGGTCATAGATCGAACTAATTTCAGTAGAGGGAGATTGCTCTTTAACCAGGGCCTCAATATTGGGTGAAGTTGTCTGTCTCCCCACCACTCCAAATTGGAAGCCTAAAATTTTACTACTGCTCGCACCAGTTACCGTTGTGTGAACGAAGTTGGCAGAAAATTCTTCGGCGAGATTATCGACATCTGACTGAGATAGATCATCGAGCTTGAAATCTTCAGCATAGAGACTTGAAGAAAGTGAAATCAGTAAACCTAATCCTAGCAATCGTTTTTTCATAAACTCCCCCTTAAGTTCAGGGGATATTGTCTCTTGTAAAGAAATTTGGTTCAAGGAGAAAATGATTCAGTTTTGACATATATCTCCCCTAAAACCAAGTAAGTCTCTCTGTTATATCTTCAAAGAGACTTCCCTCAAGTTACTGGCGATTGCGTTGGAAACGGTAATCAAGAAGTCCCGTTTTTAAAAATTGAATGAGGTCTGCACGCTCTTGATCAGTAAGGTGAATTCCACGGCGAACCTCGCCGATGGAGATGAGATTTACTCTGAGCTTATTGCGCTTAGGATCGCGATCAATCACAAAATTATCCGTGTAATTAGTGAGGTCCACTTGTGCCAGAGTAAAATCATCGAGACCTTGCTTGGGGTCGTTGTAGTGATCCACGGCCTCTTCAATAGTAGCGAACGCTCCGTTATGCATATAGGGAGCCGTGATGGCCAAATTTCTCAACGCTGGTGTTTTAAACTTAAAGAGGTCCCTCTTTACACCTGTAACTTCATAGCGCCCCTGATCGTAGGGCTCGGCCAGAGTATCCGAATTAAACTGAGGCGTGGCCACGGTTTTAAAGAGGAAGTTTGAAAGGTGGGGACCATTATGGCATTGGATACATTTTCCACGCTGATCAAAAGCAATGAGCCCTCTCTTTTCAGAATCTGTCATTGCATCAAGGTCACCATTTAAGTAGCGATCATAGGGTGTATCGGCCACATAGAACTGATCTTTGATAAAGGAGCCTATCGCCTCTCCCACATGACCAATATTAAATTTCTGGGTATTGGGGAAAGCGGCCTTAAATGCGGCTGCATAGCGATCCTTTCCTTCTCTTTCTAAGAGACGCTCCATTACAATCTCCCAAGACTTTACATCGGTTGGGGCATCGGCGACCTCATTATTCTTGCCTCTCATCTCATCATTATTAATGATGGGAAAAAGGGCCTGGGCCGAAACAGACATGCTCAATACTTCGGCCACTTCTTTAAGTTTGGGGTTCTTACCATTGAGGGCAGGTTCCGGCGTTTGTAATTCACCTGTCTGAGAATTGCGATACACACGTCCATCCCAAAACATATGTTCAATATCTGAAAAACCTAAGTTGAGCAGCGATTGGGAATGCCTTTTGCTTAAATGACCTTGGGCCTGTTGGCGATAGGGGCCAGAGCCCTTTCCTCCCGTTCCAATGGGAAAGGCCAGTCCATCACCGGTTCCATACATAGGATGGTGGCAAGTCATACAAGCAATATCTTTAGGACCTGAAAGAAGAGTATCGGAAAAGAGCATCCCTCCAAGTTTAACTAATTTTTGGTCAGACTTGGCCGGTCTCTGTAGGGCAGACAATTGATTGTCTTGAATAATCTTGGCCAGACGTTCATCGAGGCCTTCTAAGGCGAAGATAGATGTATTGAAAAATACGGGAATTAGAATAATTAATTTAAATTTTTTCATTAAAACTACCTTGCCAAGATTTATCAGTTTGGATAAACATACCTGAGTTTGATTTACCAAACATTTAATTGAAAGTCCATATAACCCACTTAAAAGGAGTGAGAAAATGCTACGAAATAGCCTGATTCTAATCAGTATCCTTAGTACAGCAGCTGCAAATGCTTTCCCTGTACCTTACAAAAGAAATATTGAACTTGAAAATGAAATTGTTAAAAACTATGCCGATATGGCCCTTCTTAACTATGAAGATGCCCTTATGGGTGCGACAGAGCTAGACTCTTCGATCAAGACCTTTGTTAAAACCGCACAAGCTGGTGATATGAGCGCTGCTCAATCGGCCATGAATGTTGCAAAAAAAACTTGGAGCGCTCAGGCCCGTATGCCTTACGGACAGACTGAAATCTTTCGTTTCTATAACGGACCTATTGATTTTGAACCCGTTAATGACGGAACAACTTCTTACCTAGAATCAATCAACTTCGAAGGAGTTGAAGGACTTCTCAATGCATGGCCTCTTGATGAAGCTTATATTGACTATGTTGTTGGAGCACCAAATGCTGGTCTAATCAACGACAGAAGTGTTGCTCTTTCCCAAGATGTTATCGTTTCCATGAACGAGCTAAACGGTGAGAAAAATATCTCTACAGGCTACCACGCTGTTGAGTTTCTACTTTGGGGACAAGATCGTGATCAAGCTTCTGCTGGAAAGAGATCAGCATCAGACTATATTGATGGACTTGCTGACAATGCAGACAGAAGAAGAGAGTACCTAGGTCTTCTTTCTTCAACTATCGTTGAACACCTGACAAAAGTTTCTGCTCAATGGGCACCCAATGCAACCAACTACAGAAAAGAATTTGAAGCTAGAGACTCAAGAGAAGTTCTCGGTTTCCTATTCACTTCTATGATTTCAATGGCCGGTGATGAGCTTAAATCAGAAAGAATTGAAAACGCCCTCCTTCTTGAAGATCAAGAAGAAGAGCATAGTTGTTTTTCTGACACTACAGTGAATGACATTTACACCAACGCTCTTGGTGTTAAGAATGTTTACTTTGGTCAGTATCAAGCCTTTAACATGAGCACTAAGCTTGATGGTGCAGGTGTTGATGAGCTTGTTGAGTTTGTTAACCCTATTCTAAACGCTGATATCACTGCTGCTTTTGATGAAGTATTTGCAGGGATTAACGCCTTCTACGCCCACGATGCAGCAGGAAATGTTCTTGTTGGTGATATTGTTCTTCCTTTTGATGTGGCCATCACTAGCGAACAAGCAAAAGTTCAAAAGATTGTTGATGATCTTGATCACCTAGCGGTACTTCTTGAGCAAGCGGCCAGCGAACTTGGTCTTGCACTAGAAATGTAGTTTTAGATTTTTAGAGGTTATACAGTGAGCAAATTTTTACGAATTCAACTTATCATCTTGCTTGGGCTCTCCTCCATTTCGAGCTCAGGGACAGTATTGACGGGAAGATTTCCGAAAAACTTTGCTCACCTTAAGGAAAACCTATCCAAGAAAGAAGTGGCCAGAATTAAAGCTGGCCATTCTCTTTTTTCAAAACCTTGGGTTCAAGCCCCTTCCTCAACTCTTTTAAGAAATGGTCTTGGCCCAAACTTCAATGCCGTAAGCTGCATGAGCTGCCACTCCGGTTTTGGCCGAGGCGCACCAGCGGGAGTGATCCATCCCATGGACCCTTCCCTACTTTTTAAAGTTGTAGGACCTCTTGGCCCTTATGGTCCACAAATTCAGCCCCAGGCCATTCTTGGTGTTACCCCAGAAGCACAAGTAACTACCACTTGGGAGGAATTACCCAATGGCCTAAGTAAACCCCACTATCAATTAGCACAAGAACAATTTGGAGAGCTCAATAAAGATCAGTACCTCTCTCCAAGAATTGGACCACACCTCGCCGGACTGGGTTACCTCGATCAAATTTCGGATGAAGAAATTCTTAAAAATCAAAGCAATGGGGGTAAGGCCAATATCGTTGCAGGTAGAGTTGCTCGTTTTGGTTGGAAGGCCGATAAGATAAATCTTCGCCATCAAGTGGCCGCGGCCTTTCAAGGTGACCTCGGAATCACCAACCCTCTTTTTTCAGAGCAACCTTGCTCCAGTGATCAACTTGACTGCCTTGCGGCTCCGACAGGAGTCGAATACGAAGACGGTCACAATTATGAGCTTAGTGAGAAGCATCTTGATTATGTTGTTGAACTTATGGCGGGAATTGAAAAGCCGGCACGCCAATGGAAAGGAGCCGACAAAGGTTCCATCCTGCGCGGACAAGAAGTTTTTGAAACGATTAACTGTCAGTCTTGTCACCGCACGAGTTACACCTCTGCTGATGGGTCTGAATTCTCTCCCTACACCGATCTTCTCTTGCATGACATGGGAGAAGGGCTCGCTGATCAAGGTAACAATCTACAGGCAAAGCTGTGGCGAACAGCTCCTCTGTGGGGACTTGGATCTCAAAAACTCGTCAATGGACATTTACAACTTCTTCACGATGGTAGGGCCAAAGGTATTACTGAGGCCATCCTATGGCACGGCGGAGAAGCTCAAAAGGTAAAACAAGATTTTATTGAGCTCTCTTCCAAAAAGAAGACAGATTTAATCAATTTTATTCTTTCCCTTTAAGTAATTTAAATCACTTACAATAAAATTAGTCCTCAAATTATTTACTCAATAACCGATAAGAATACATTGGTTTTATAAATAAACGAGGGGATTATCCATGCGAAAGGCGCTTATCACTTTAAGTCTCATTGGGCTTTATTCATGTTCAAGCTTTGACCCAAAAAGGCATCCATCATCTGTTGGGCTACAACTCAATGGTGATTACCTAGGTGTTTCTCAATACAAATGGGGCCATCAAGGTCCTAATAAAGCAGCAAGCCGAATCTATCTACAAGAGATTGAAAATGAGCCAGGAAGTTATCACGCGGTTCTTCTCGAGTACGTGAATCTACTCAGAATGGCGCCTCAATATATTGCGGCCAATAAGCTACCAATAGCCAGTAAGGCCATTGGTTACCTCAAACATATCACTGAAAAAATTGCGACATATAAAGTTGTTCCCAGTCTTGATAAGAAAGGCGTCTACAATATGTATGAACTGCATGTTGTGAATGGAACGATAGAACCAAAGATTGTCGACAACCCTCGTCAGCTTATCCTTCACAAAAATGCCAGCGAGAAAGCTCCTCTTGAAGGTGCGATTATTTCCAGTAATGGAAAAGATGGCCAACCCAAAGAGATCTTCTTCCCCATGAAAGATGATAAAAAAGATAACGGTGTTCAGTACCATTTGGCCAACTTCGTTTACGAAAAAGTTGGTCTAGAATCCACTTGGCGCAAAGACTATCTACCAGGACCTTATCTCGCTTCCTACGGAAGAAGGGATGATATTGTTCTCAAGATGTCGATCCAAGGAAATGAAGACTACGCGTCTTTTGTTCTTGCCCCTAAGTACAAAGATAAATCTCCTCGCAAGAGGAAGAAAATGTTCACGAATCCAAAGTCAGCATTTTTAAAAGGTGACTTCTCTGTTTCTGAGCCTATTGATGGAATGTTCCTCTTTAAGGCCATCAAAAGTGAAAAAGCGACGGATCAAGAAGTGAAGGCGAGAATTGGTCTCTTTATCGATGTCTTTGATGCCACAAAAGCTCTTAATCAAGACGTGGTTGAGTTCACTCTCATTAACCCAGAGGATCCCAAAGACTTCCTGATGTACTATGAAGATCCTGAAAATGGTGAAGGTGGTCGTTAGTCCACTCAAGTAATCCCAAAGTCATAAGCTCAAAAGGACCTTTACGAAGGTCCTTTTTTTTTGGTTCGAAACGTTTACACTAGCCTCATGAAGCTTAAAGGCCCTCTCTTATTTATTTTAGCCTACCTCGTGTGTATGCAAACTCATGCTCTTACCATTCAATGGTTTGGAACGACCTGTGTGGCCCTTTCAGCGGGTGGCAAGACCTTGCTCTTTGACCCTTTCTTTGACCGCCCTGGAGTACTTGAAACCTTATCCCCCTTCTCCTACAACCCACAAGAAGAGGTGAGTAAGAAGTGGCTTTCAAAGCTTCCTCCGGAGCATAAGGTTATCGCCATTTTTGCAAGCCATTCCCACTATGACCATATCCTCGATGGATCAAATACCATGAAGGTCACAGGCGCTGATTTCTATGGCTCACCAACGGCACTCCAGACGATTCGAGAAAAAGGTATCGACAACAAAAGGCTCCACACACTTGAGGTCGCAAAGAGTTTTAGCATAGGAGGTTTTAAAATCACCGCCTATCCTGGAGTCCACCCTCCTCACCTATTCTCCTATACCTTGGCCAGTGGAGCACTTGATCATCCCTTAGAAAAGCCAGCTTCTATGTTCAGCTACAAGATGGGAAAAGTTTATAATTTCGTCATTGAACATGAGGAGGGAAAAGTTCTCTTTCATCCCTCGGCCTACTTTTCTAAAGATACTCCAATTGAAAAATCTGATCTTCTTATCTTAGGTATCGCTAACCGCAGGAGCTCTCAAGAGCTCATCGATAAGGTAGTTCGTCCCTCTCAGGCCAGTTACCTTATAAGCACCCACCATGATGACCTTTTTCAAAAGCTCTCTGGGCAAAAACCTTCCATACTTTTTCCTAAAGATTATAAAGAATGGAAAACTACAATAAAGAGCCAACTCCCCGAAATCAAATTCATAGAGCTAGATTATGCCGAAAAGTTGAGTTTAAAGATCAACTAGAGGTAAAAGATTTCCTCTAAGATTGGCCACCTAATCACTCTATAATTAAACTGTATTTAATTTACGCAAGGAGTATTTTTGAAATCATTGTCTTTATTAAGCGGAATCTTCTTAATGGTGCTATCCACTTCAACACTGGCCGCCAACTACAACTCTTTAAGCTCCTGCGCTAAACAAGACTATATCTGGAATAAAATAAAATCTTCTG
>JBFHGF010000180.1:0-6718 GCA_041583335.1 Bacteriovoracaceae bacterium | reverse complement strand
CCACTCTTTTAACTGGGGCATCAAGCCATTCAAAGGCCTTCTCATTGATAAGAGCAACCAGCTCTCCACCAAATCCTGCAAAGACTTTATCTTCATGAACCACAAGAACACGATTGGTTTTCTTAACTGAAGCAAGAATCCCCTCTTCATCAAGTGGGCTTATTGACCTCAGGTCAACCACTTCGATTGAAGCACCATCTTCAGCAGCGATTTGCTCAGCGGCTTCGAGACAGTGGTGAACCGTATTACCATAAGTGAGAATAGTGAGGTCAGTCCCCTCTCTTCTTACACGACATTTTCCAAAAGGAACTTCAAAGTCCTCAGGAACTACGGCCATGGCCTGTTTTGCGTTATAAAGAGCTTTTGGCTCTAAGAAAAGAGTTGGCCCTTTAGTTCTCATACAAGTACGAAGAAGTCCGGCAGCATCGTCAGCGAAGGCCGGAGTTACAATTCTAACTCCAGGAAGAGGCGCTAGTGAAGCCTCGATATTTTGAGAGTGATAAAGCCCTCCACCAATATAGCCACCAGAAGCAAGTCTGATCGTTACATTGG
The DNA here is from genome assembly GCA_041583335.1 of Bacteriovoracaceae bacterium. GTDB lineage: Bacteria > Bdellovibrionota > Bacteriovoracia > Bacteriovoracales > Bacteriovoracaceae. The sequence goes on along the minus strand of JBFHGF010000180.1, from coordinate 6,166 downwards.
GAGCGAAGGCCCCATTAGAGCGCCAGTAATCATGAGTACATTCAACAAATTGCTCCATAGCAGGCCAGAAGTAATCGGCGAACTCCGCCCCTTCAACGACCACATGGATTTTCTTATCAAAGCGAGAAAAACCATTGGCCGTACCAAGGATATAATCTTCAGCAATAGGACCGTTGAAAACACGCTCTATACCGAACTCATCTTGCATCCCTTTAGATACATTGAAAATCCCTCCCTTACCTTTGTTGGCCATATCTTGACCCCAGATAAAAGTATCTGGATTATGTCTAAATTCGGCTTTCAAAGTAGAGTTTAGGGCATCGATAAACTTAATCGGCTCACCTGATTCATTGTGAAGACCTTCTGGGTACTTCGTAGAAACATAGGGAGCGGGAAGAACATAATCAAAGATAGAGGCAGGATCTGGATCTGGTGCTTTCATCGAAGCTTTATGGGCCTCAAGCATTTGAGCTTTGGCGTCGTTATCAATTTCTTCAATTTCTTTCTTGGTAAGAATTTTATTCTTAATCAGAATATCTCTAAAATGTGGAAGTGGATCTTGGGCCAGAGCTTCGGCCAGTTCTTTTTCATCACGATAGAGTTCGTGCTTATCCGAGTTAGAGTGAGAGTGGATACGCACACATTGAGCGTGAACGATAACCGGCTCACCTTTTTCAAGAACATGTTTACGGGCTTCGTACATAGCATTCATGGAATCGAAAACATCTTTTCCATCACAATGGATAATGCGAAGGTTAGCAAATCCAGTGAAGTTATCCGCTACAAATTCGTTGGCCGTTTGATCGGCCTTAGGAACAGAAATTCCATATCCATTATCTTGGAAAACAAAGATAACAGGAAGCTTCTCACGAGAAGCTCCATTGATCGCTTCATAACAGTAACCTTCAGAAACAGAAGATTCACCTTGAGAAGAAATCGCTACCCCTTTGTGGCCATAGCGCTTCATAGCACGAGCAACCCCTGCAGCATGAAGAACATGGTTACCTGTACAAGAAGATACATTGTGAATATTCCACTCAGGCTTAGCAAAGTGGTTACTCATATGACGTCCACCTGAGGCAAGATCCGTTGCTTTAGAGATACCATTGAGGATAATCTCTTCGGCCGTAAGACCAGCAGAAAGAGAAGTCATCATATCGCGGTAGTAAGGAAAGAGGTGATCTTCCCCAAGAGTGAAAACCTGCCCAATGGCCAATTGAATGGCATCGTGACCAGCACAAGGAGCATGGTAAGACCAACCAATGGCCTGTTTAAGATAGTTCGGAGCACGCTCATCGAGCTTGCGTCCCAGGCTCATAAGGCTATACCAAGTCTTTAAAGTATTCTTATCCGTATTATTTATTGTGAATTTCTTTGCCACTTTATCCAACATAACGATCCTTTGGAATCATAGTAATTTATTAAATATATAGATGTATAACCTATCGAAGATAGAGATTGAGGTCAATTTAGACACGCGGTGTCTATAGGCCAAAAAGACAAAAAAAAAGCGAGGCTGCGAGGCCTCGCTCTTGAGTATGAAGATTTAAATTTATCTTAGAGGGAATGGTACCTTACGAACAACTTCTACTGTTACTCCAATATCACTAGAAGCTGGAATTGTAGCAAGTTTAACTTCGGTATTCCCATTCAACGGTTTTGACGCCGCTAGGAAATTCTCACTGGAACCATCAGAGAAAGTTAACCTCAATACCGAACCAGCAGGAAATTCTTGCGCTGCTGAGACAGGAGCGGAGAAGGTGGCCGTATTTGATCCTCTTGAAACCGTTAAAGTTGGAGTAAGGGTATATCGAGAAACCGCTCCCGCTCCACAGTTATTGTATTGAGGACTATTGGCCGCTGCTTTTCCAGTAAAGAATCCATCGAGATCTTTAACCGTGTCATAGCTAGCATTATTCATCATGCTTCCCGATGTAATTCTTTCGAGATCGGCAAGTTCTGGAGTAAACTCTCTATCCCAATCCCTAACTTGAACACGAATTCTGGCCTTAATATTGTAGGCGGCGTCCAAGCAGTTGAAGGTATAGAAGTTGTCATAATCGATAAGAGCACTCACTCCTGCAAATCCAAGAGGGTCAAGAGCTTGATTATAACTATTCCAAGTCGAAGCATTATCAACAAGGGTTCCCACACTAGAGTAACCATTCATATGGAAATTATTTTCGTGACACTCATTTCCAGCACTATCCCAAGAGTCCAGAGATACAAAGTTCGATACAAAACTATTATTCGTTTGCTCATCTCTTGGATTATTGACCACCAATTGCTCATTTAAACTTGAGTTGGCATCGTAGACAAGAGATTCATCCTTATTAGTGGCACTCCAAATTGACTTTGGCCCCCCCATATTTGCATCAGGATCTCCACCACAATCAACTTCTGTCTCAGATACAGTACAACTACACTCAGAACTCAGATCTCCTGTATCAACATCTTCTTCTTCGTCATAAGCACAAGTCACTCTGGCCACGGTAATTTTTCCGGCATCTAAATTAGGCCAAGAGGCATCATAGCGAGAGTAGTCAAAGCGACAGAGGTCATCAACGCGCTCTGCTTTAATACAGTCACCATTAATACAGTAGGCATCTCCACCAAAAGAAGGATTCGTTGCTGCCGCATTACCAAGAATAGTTGAAGTCGTAGGGCTTCCTGAAGAGAAGAGCTCTGTCTGGTTGGTTAGGGCCAAATTCTTATTTGGACCCCAAGCTGCCGTAAAAGCAGTCCCATCAGTTGTTGCGGTACCTGCACCAGCAGAATTCCCACATGATCCCGCTTCAGGAAAATCTTCGTAGTAAACAATATAGCGATCTGTTTCACCAGGAAGGAAAGGCTTATAAGAGAATGGTGTATACGTTACGTATTCACACATCCCGGCACCCGCCGTAATCTGGTAAGTGATTCCATTATTGTAAAGATCCCCTTCACCACCCTCAAGGCGACAAAGAACATCATTGAATCCATAAATATATTGGTTGTAGCGAGTATCAGAATTGTCATCAATCACCTGCGGAGTGATTACCCGACAGTAAGACGCTCCATAACCCTGACCTTCTTTGTGCATATGGAAAGAAGAAGCAGTGTCAGTTAACTGAGACACTTCAAATTGGTTGTAAACCACAAGGTCAAAATCATAAGAGATATTCTGCCCATCAGAAGAATAGAACGTCACAGTATAATTTTGAACCGTCGCAGGTGACAGTGGAGTACCAAAAATAACCCCTGTTGTTGTATCAAACTCTAGGCCATCAGGTAAAACATCTGGCTGAATACTCGCAGAAGAGATCTCCCCTTGAACAAAAGTATCAAGGAAGAAGTAATCACCAACATAACCCACCATAAGATTGGCCGTTGATACGCCAGTAATATTATTCCCTGCGGCCGAGGCAACAGCAGGAAGACTTCCTGCAGAGATATCATCGATATAATTACTTCCTCCACCTTGATAGCAGTGGCTATCAAAGTCTTCAACTTGAACCACGACCTTATCAAGATTAAGGAAGTCTGTACCCGCAACCGCAAAACCAGAGGTCATATAAGTGCTCGTGTTATCGTAGCAAGTAATAGGTTGACCTTCGTAGAAACTTTCATTGGTCTCTGCAACTGTACCTGAGGAGTTATTATTGGCGCTCACTGCTCCATTCACTGAAATGGTGATATTGGGACCAACGATGGCATCAATAGTGCGTGTAACAGAATTGGCATCCGTAATAATATCTCCTTGAGCGAAGCTACCCGTACCAGAAGTTGAAGAAGGCTTCACCTGTCTGACAAAAATATAAGGATTATCCACTGCGACCACGATGGCCACATCATCTGCTGTTGCCCCTTGAATACGTTCACCGACATCGAAGTTACCGACAGCGCTCATTTCAAAAACGTGAGAAATGAAATGATTGGTCTCTAGATTATCAATCGTTGTTGTACCCGATGCCGTGATCGTCTCACCTGTACTAAAGGTCCCACTTGATACCTTTACATAGAGAACACCTGATTGAGCGTTCTTATCCACAACTGTACCTACGGCACCACCACTTCCCGTAACCGTATCTGTCACTGATGCAGCCGAAGGATCTTTAACGTACATAAATACATGAGGCACGATGGTCGCTTCATTGGCGTAGAATGTGGGAGTATTATCAATTCCCTGTCCATCAGCGAAAACACCATTGCCTTCAATTAATAGTGTATCTGTTCCTGTAATGGAATCAGTATCTAAAGTCATGAGAACACGACCAGTAGGTTCAATCGTTGTGCTATCCAAGTCATCTTCAGCAGAGATACGTGTTCCTCGATAGAACTTCTTCCCATTGGCCGATAGTTTTAAAATTTGATAGCGGGCCACAGAGGCATTAGATGGACTCTTTGCAATGGCCATTTGGTACTCAACTTGAGTTACGCCATTTATATTGTTGGTTCCTTGAATGGTGTAAACCGTTTCCGAAAGCACACTCAAAGAAGTAGGCGATCCTACAACACTTAAGTTACCATCAACATCCAATTGAAGATCTGCTGGTAGTGATGGAGTTACGGCCCAACTCAAGGTCTCCCCTGTTTTCAAGCTGTCTTGATTACCAAGAGTATTAAAGAATGCAGGTGATTTACTAAGGGTCGTATTTGTCACATCAAAAACATGAATCACTTCATTAACGGTTGCCCTTGCCACAACAAAAGTAGACGTTTTATCGAGGCTATCCCCTTCTACAAATTGTAGATTGGCCTTGCTTGGAGTTGCGGCCATCGTGACAAAGAGGCGATTTTGATCAGCATTAATAAAATTAACAGTAGCGATAGAGTTTTTAGAGTTAGAGATAGTATCGCCCACTTTAAAATCTGCAGTGGAGTTCACCACAAGAATCAACTTATCCCCCGCTACTTGCGGATAGAAGATGGAGGCAAAATCAGTAGCACTTTTTAGCTCTATTTCTAAATCATCAATGGCCGTGGCACCAGTAAGGGCGGGGTGAAATCCTTCAACCGTATAAACCGTACCACTGATATAAGAGCCTGGTGAAAAGCTCAGAGAGGCCTGACTACTACTCGAGCCCGAGTTTGTAAATGAAGCTCCTGTAGGCAATGTCGCATCAAAGGTATAGTAAATATAACCTAACCCGTAACTATCACCTTCAGGAAAATTGGTAGGTGTTGTCGATTCGATATTAATCGAGTCAGAGTCATTAATGGCGACTTGGAATGAATACGGATCTCCGGGATTGGCCAGATACTCATTGCTACCATCCACTAGTTTTATAGAAGTTGGTGAACCGATAGAATTTAGAGGAAGCGTAACCGATCCGATACTCTCACTTGTAGTGCTATCAATAGCAGTTATCACAATTTCGTTTCCAATGGTGTTTTGTAAGGAGTTAATCGAAAGATCACCGGTTGTAGAATTCAAGGAAAGTCCACCAACATTGGTTCCCATAGTGATGGAGTAAGTTGTATTGGCCGGAGCTGCTACAACTGATCCGTTATTCTTCCAAACAGGAGAATAGGTAATCCCGGTATCAGAAGTTGAAAAGATGATCTGCGCTCTCTCACTTTGAACAGAGGAGACCGTAGAGTTCATCACATAATTAGACTTGGGAAAAGTGGTGTTATCACTTCCTGCATTATAGCCTTCTGATGAAGCATAGATTACTTTCAATTCAGTATTTATCCCTTCAACCTGAGCACGACCAACAACATAGCCACTGGCTTCCGTACAATTGGAAATACTATTGAGGCGACAAGAGAGGATGGTATCCCCTGCTGCAAATCCCGAAATATTTTCAACTTTAATAGCAAAGCGTTGAGCATCTACCATCGGATAGCTTAGAGAAACTACACTTGAACTATCTACTTCTTCACCAGGAATAACTGTTGAAGCTAAGAAGTCGACACTTCCCATCTCTTCTTCGCTAAGCTCTTCACCGTAAAAGCCTTCACCAACGGCGACATTTATCGTAAGCGCTGGAGCACTGTCATCCCCCATAAAGGCCAAAGAACTTGTTGGGAGGAAAGGACCATATGGAGAAACAATACGGTCATCAGTTTGAATACCCGCTGTATTAGTGGATAAACCAAGTCCTGTTACCGTCTGACTTAAAGTGTAATCAAAGCCCAAGTTAGCGGTTGAGTAACCAGAAGCACTTGTTCCGGTAACAGT
>JBFHGF010000179.1:0-6737 GCA_041583335.1 Bacteriovoracaceae bacterium | reverse complement strand
GACGGTTTCCTGGATAACCTCTTCAAGCTTTCCTTCGATGATAGTGGCCGCTGAATGGTCATGACCGCCTCCACCTAAGGCCTGTGCCATAATGCCCACATCAATATCTCCGGCAGACCTCATACTGATTTTTACCTTATCTCCCACTTGTCTAAACATACAAGCAACCTTTATCCCATCAAGGATGAGAAGATAGTTTACTAGTCCATGGGTGTCTTCTGTATCAACATTGAAGTTTTCAAGTTCTTCTTCATTGAGTTCAAGCCACGCCACTTTCTTGTCTTTAGTGGACTTTACTCGCGATAATACGGTTCCCAGCAGCTGCATAAAAGAGAGCTGCTTTGTACCGTAGATGTTATTATACGCTTCTGGAGGTTCAACCCCAGTATCCATGAGCTCACCAACCAAACGATGGGTATTTCCCGTTACCGTAGGATAGCGAAAGCTACTGGTATCAATAATGATAGAAGTGTAGAGGGCATAAGCGATTGTCTTAGTGAATTTAATATCCAGAGACTTTATGAGATAGCCCACGAGTTCACCAGTGGCCGCCATAGAAGTGTCGATGCAATGAATGGCCGCCAGCTCTTTAGGAGCGGGATGGTGGTCAATGAAGAGTAAGCTCTTGGCATTGGGAATTACCGTTTGTAGGCGGGCACCAATTCGCGACAGAGTGTTGGTATCGGCAACGATGAAGAGATCAATATGGGAGACATCACTTTGTTTGACTTGCTCCATATATTCTTTGTAGGAAATGACACAGCCTTCTGGGTCGAGATAGCGATAGCGATCAAGTAAAGGCTCTTCATTTACACAGATAACTTTCTTACCCAATTGTCGTAGGGCCAAGCAAAGAGCTATTTCACTGCCTATGCCATCCGCGTCGGGTTGGATATGGGTGGTGATCACAATATTCTTGGCCTTTTCAGTCAAGGATTTAAAAAGTTCTTTCATTTCCATATTTAGTTTATCGGTTGGAAAATATAAGGCCATAGAATTTTTAACAATTTATGATCCTTTTGCTAAGATTTTCCATAGAATTCAGCTGCACTTAGAAGAAAAAGGAATTTCAGAGTATGACTTTGGCCATTGAGTTAAGAAATGTTGTGAAAGAGTATCCCGGAGTGGTTGCTCTGGATGGAGTTGATCTCAAAGTAAAGAAAGGAAGTATTCATGGTTTTCTAGGTCCGAATGGGGCCGGAAAGAGTACGACGATGAAAATTATCGCGGGGCTGATTCCACCAACGAGTGGTGAGGTCTATATTGGGGGAGTTGATGCCCTCAAAGATAGTAAGGCCGTAAAGTCGATGATTGGTATCTTGCCGGAGACACCGCCCCTCTATATGAATATGAAGGTGAGGGATTATCTCGAGTTTTGTCAGAAGATTAATACCCTCGATCCCAAAAAGTTTGGGCCAGTTGATGCCATAATGCAGAAGTGTGGAGTTGATGATGTGGCCCATCGCTTAATAGGCAATTTATCTAAGGGTTACAAGCAACGAGTGGGAATGGCCCAGGCCATGGTTTACGGTGCAGAAACCATTGTTTTGGATGAACCTACAGTTGGACTAGACCCCAATGCTATAAGTGAGATGAGAAATCTTATATTAGAGCTTAAAAAAGAACACACCATTCTCTTAAGTACCCACCAACTTCACGAAGTCGCGAGAATTTGTGATGAAATCACTATTATCAATAAAGGGCAAATTCTGAGAACGGGCACTTTGATCGAAGTTCAAAGTGAATTTAGTTCCGTAAAAACCTATGAGTTTATTCACGAAGACTTTAGCGATGAGCTTAAGAAGTATCTCGTGCAACAGGACTATGTTAGAGGAGTTGATATTTTGCATATTAATGATGATTTTCAAAAAAGAGTTCGAGTGCATATTAATAGTGATAAAGACCATCGGGCCGAGCTTTTGAATTATTTAGCCCGCGAAGGAAAGCTGTTGGAGTTTTGGGAGCGTAAACTTGAATTAGAAGAAATTTTCAAGCAGGTGGTGCAATGATGACTTATCTTAGAGCGATTAGAATTCTTGTGGCCAAAGAATTGAGGGATAGCTTCTATTCTCCTGTCGTCTATATTCTATCGGCATTATTCTGCTTATCTATGGGTTGGTTATTCTTTAACTATCTTTATGCTTCTAAAGAACTCACGGATCAAACCCTGACCCAAAGTGTGCTGATGCCTATCTTTGGGAATATGAATTTTATCTTTCTCTTTCTGGCACCTATCTTAACCATGAGGTCTTTTACGGAAGAAAGGAAGCTTCATACCTTGGAGCTTTTACTCACTTCGCGTTTAGATCATTTTCAAATTATTGCGGCCAAGCTTATTTCAAATTTTTTGATGGCCGCTTTTATGATCTCCCTAACTTTTATTTTTCCGATTATTCTATCGATGAGTGGGTATGATCACTGGTCTATTGTTTTCTCATCTTATGCTGGGATACTCCTCTCTATTTTTTGCTACCTAGCGGTTGGGCTATTTGCTTCATCGATGTCTGACAACTTTGTGGTTTCAGCTCTATTGGGCTTCTCTATTTTATTGGGCATTATGCTGCTCTCATTAACGGGCAATGCCACTCAAAATGTTATCTTGGGTCAGATGGTGAAGTATATCGCCATTCCCTATCATTTTGAGAGCTTTGTTACGGGAGGAATGAGAAGCTATAACTTTGTATATATATTTTCCTTTATTGGATTCTTTGTTTATTTAACCCATATAAAATTAGAATCGAGAAGATGGTAGGCGCATGAAAAATTGGATAATAAATGTATTAGTGGCCATTAATGCTCTTCTGTATCTTGTGGTGATTGGCCTGTGGATTAGTATTCCCGATGAAGTAACTTTAAATGGTGTCACAAGTGCAGTGGCCTTAGTCTTCACGACCATTTTAATTCTGACGAATCGACAGAGATTTTATAATTTCTATACCAGTAAATTTTTTAAGAAATTTACTGGTGCCATGATTTCGGTCTTCTTAGTTTTTGTTATTTTAGGGTTTATTAATTTTCTCTCCTTTAAGAATGCCATCTTGTGGGATGTGACCAAGAATAAAGTCCACTCTCTAACTGAAGAAACCTATGGTGTTCTAAGTTCAATCGATACTAAAATTAAAATTCGAGTATTTTCCCTTAAAAGAGATTACGAAACGATTAGGGCGTTACTGGAACTGTATCGTCTAAAGAAGAATGATCTCGATATTAAATTCATCGATGCTGAACTTAAGCCTCAACTCCTTAGAGAGGCCGGGGTCACAAAAGTTCCCACCTTAGAAGTGAATGTTAATGGCAAGAGAAAGTTGGTGGAAGAGCTCTCGGAGCTGGCCATTACCAACGCTCTAACACTCGTTTCGAGAAGAGTTAATCCAACGATTTACTTTGTTACAGGACATGGTGAAATTGATCTTGATTCTCGTGAAAACGAGGGGGGAAGTGAGTTAAAGGGGATGTTACTGGCCAAGACTCTTTCGGTTAAAACCCTTAACTTAAGAGAGACAAACTCTATTCCTGAAGATGCTCGGGTTCTCGTTTTCTGGGGTAGTAAAGAGGCATTCTTTGATCAAGAGATCATGCTCGTTAAAAAATTTATCGATGCTGGAGGTCGGGCCCTCTTTGGTCTTGATCCCGATTTCAATGGTGAGGGAGCGCTCAAGCTTAAGGCCCTACTGGCCAGTTATGGTCTAGACGTACGTAATGATCTTGTCATTGATCGCATCAAAAATGCCAATGGGTCGCAGGGAACCGTTCCAGTGATTCATCAATTTGATCCCAATCACCCCATCACAAAAGATTTTAAAGGTACGGTATTTTTACCACTGGCCAGTTCTATGGTGGATATTGCAACGACTCAGGGGCTTAGGTCACAGTGGCACTTGCTAGGGCAATCGAATCAATTTCCGGCCAGTTGGGGCGAAGTTAATCGCGATGAACTGGTTTCGCTGCAAGTGAGTTATACCGAAGGAGAGGATTTCAAGGGACCTCTGGGTTACTTTGCTTCCTATGAAAGAAAATTGGATGAGTCGGGAAAAAATGAAATTAGAATGGTTGCTTTTGGTAACTCAACTTTTGTGATTAATACCTATAAGAAATTTCCTCAGAACTTTATTCTCTTTCTCAACACGATGAACTGGTTGGTGGGAGAAGATCGTCTCATCAGTTTTAATATTGCCGGTATCGAAGATCGACCGATTTTTATGAGTGAAAATCAAATTGGTGTGATCTTCTTTTTCACCGTTATCTTTTGCCCTCTAACACTGTTGATTTTGGCCTTTGCCCTTTATAAGCGGAGACAAAAACTGTGAAGAATAATGTAATCTTGCTCTTTATTGCTATTGGTTTGGGCTTTTTTACGTACTTCTATCAAGAGTTAGGAGATAGGGAGAGGAAGGCCGAAATTGAAAAGTCGGAAGAGATTCTCAACTTCAAGGCCATGGGGGAATTGAAGTCCTTTTCTCTACCTCATGTGAAAGTGGCGTTTGGTGATGGGCATTATGAACTCGATCCTAGTGGCGTTGTGATTGATGCCAGTCGCGTCGAAAAGTTTCTTGGGCAATTATCCTATGTCAAAGTAAAGCGTGTGCTGGAGCCCGCTGAAGTTGACGATAGGAAGAATTTCATTACAGATAATTCTTTAAAGATGTCTTTTCAGTTTCAAAATGGAGCGGCGAGTTTCATCCTAGGGGAGCAGCTCAGCTTTGCTAGGGATTTCTACATGGAAGTGGAAAAGAGGATTAATGGTAAAGTCACAAAGCAAATTGTAGTGGCCTTTAATTCAGAGACCCTCGATCAAGTCTACGCTAAAGAAGTTGCCCATAGGAGTGATCATCTCTATCGTCGTTTCAAAAACCTTTACTTTTTGAGCGAAGAATATTTTAGGGATCATCGAATTTTTGGGCCTTGGATGAATTCGCAATGGTCCCTTCAGCGCATCTATGTGGATAATAATCGCAATATTGGATATTCTCTCTTACTTGACAAGAAAGCAACAAATCCAGAAGTTCCAAGCTTCTTGAGTTTAGATATCGAAGGTCTAAAGAAGTACGAGCAGAAGCTGGCCTATCTAGAGGCAAAGAAAATCATTCCCTTTGATAATGAAGCTTTGCTTACCACTGAGAATCGTTTAGCGATGGTGATTGTTTCGTCTACTAAAGGAAATTCGCGTTTTTCTTTGTATAAGAAATTAAACTCAACCTTGGAAGGTTACTATATTGTCTTTCCGGATAAAAAGCTTCTCTATGAAGTGAGCAAAGAACAGGCCGATCTCTTCCTAGGTTCTGTTCAACAATTTTGGAGCTTAAAGCTGTGGCAAACTCGTCCCCAAGAGATGAGCTTCACCTTTAATGAACGCATTTATAATGTGAAGCTGATTTCAGATAAAGGTGTATTTAGGGTAGAGAGCGATGCTAAGCAGCCAGTTCATTTGGAATTTCAGAAGTTGATCAGTTTTCTCGGACAAGAGGCTTCTTACTGGGTCTCAGGCGAAGAAGTGGCCCAAAGTTATATTAAGCAATTTGCAATGGCCTGGGGGAAAGGAGAGTTTTTCCTGATGATACGCTCGGGAGAGATTCTCCTGTATCATAGACAGAGTAAACAAGGACTTGTGTATAAAATCCCTGGAAGAATCCCTTTTGGCGTCGTTGAAGACGATTACTTTATAAATGAATGAACTACTGACGAACTATATTAATGCTTGCCTCCACCCATGGCTAACTCATGATCTTTTGAATAGCAGAAGAAAACAAAGTCGAGTGCGTAGGGAAGCTCCTCAGCTTGAGCTCGTAGGTGAGGAAATTCCTCCCGTGGCCGAAGTGGTTGAACCTGAAGCGCAAAGAGTAGGGGTTTCATTTCACGAGTCCATGTCTATTTCCTGGATCTTTACTATCTTTCAAGCGACCTATGTTTTGATCGGTATAACGATGGGGCTTAACTCGATCGAATGGGCGGGAGAAGATCTTTCTGCCCTAATGGATAATGCAGCGGTTGGGCTTACCGCCTACAGTATCTTCAGCCTTATGCTCAAAGTTGTTTTCTTCCCACTGTTTTTTTGGGTCTATGGCCGTTTTTGGATCAATATCTTAAAGGTCTTTATCAATATTTTTGAAAAGTTTGAGAGTGAAGAAGAGATTGAATCTCGCTGTGAAGAAATTGTGGCGAACTCTTTAACGGCCCATACCTTTTTAGTAATTCCGATTATTGGTGAGTTTCTACAGAAATTTACTTTCTTGATCTATCTCTACGCTGGACTTAGAAGAAACCTGGGCCTGAACCTCTTTCAGTCGATTTTGGTTCTTCTCTGTCCTCTTTTGATTATTCTCTTATTCTTATTTGTCATGGTGATGAGCTTTGCCATGCTCATTGCAACTCTATAGTCGATACTTGGATTCAATTCTCTGTAGAATCTTTCTTTGGTGAGTTGAGGAGCAACCATCTTCTTGGGCCCATAGAATACTCAAGCATAAATGAATGTAGGTGAACTTAAAGATTCTCTCTTCTGGTAAATTTAATTCTTTGGCAAAGAAGTGAAGCCGCTCTTTAAACTGCTGCATATCTTGTGAAACCTGGGGGTAGTCCCATGGGTTCTTAAGTGTGGTTGCTAACTCATAGGCGGGATCTCCTCGGTATCCTTTTGGATCAAAGCAGACATATTGCCCATTTTGGTTTTTCAAAATATTTTCGTGATGAAGATCCCCATGAAGAATAACTTCTTCACTTTGTCCGGCCAAGAGTTCTTC